>CAKUJA010000054.1 GCA_934661135.1 uncultured Oscillospiraceae bacterium | reverse complement strand
GCCTTGGCAGCGCCGTGCTTCTGGAGCTTCTGCTCCACTACCTGACGAAGCCGGACTACCAGCTCCACGTCCGCGAAGCGCTCTATCTCGATTCCATGCTGGATCTGTTTTGAGCCATCCTGCAAAAAGCGTCTCCGTACATCCGTACAGAGACGCTTTTTTGATTCTATGGTCACAGCTCCCGCTCCCGGACGAGATAGCGTTCCGTCTGCCCGACCCGGCGAAATCCATTTTTCTCCCAAAATGCGTTCGACTGTGGATTCCCGATGTCCGTTCCCAGCCGCACCTTCCGAAATCCTGCGCCGCGCAGCGCGTCCAGCAGCTCCCGCACCATCCTTGAGCCAAGGCCGTGTCCCTGCCGTTCTGCCGCCAGCATGAAAAAACCGATGTATGCTGTTCCCTCCTCCGGGTAGTCCGCAATCAGGTCGAGCAGTGCAATCAGCTCCCCGCCGTCGTAATATCCGACAAAATATTTGTCCTCTCTCTTTTTCCCCGGCGGCAGCGCCGCCATGTCCTCCAGCAAGCTCTCCGCGCTCGCCATCGGCGGATGATGCTGGTAAAAAAGTGAATTTTTGCCGCAAAGTGCCGCAGCGCTTGCCGCATCCTCTGCCGCAAGCTGCCGCACATAAAATTGCGGCGAAAACATTTTAATATTCATTCTTATTTTAAATCTATTTTTTGTAACTTTCCTATTTTATCGCATCTACCGTCCAATGATACTCATAACTATCCGATAAATACGGTAAATTTTCCAATAAATTCAGAATTACAAGAGATGCATTTTTATAAGCCAGCGCCGCACAGTTCGGCAAGAGACGATTCGTCAAGCCAAAATTTGAAAAGCGCAGGAATCCTGTCTTTATTTGTGCGGTGCTGTCTTTATTGTATTTTCCCGCTATCAATGCGTCGCTCAGTGATCCGATTTCAGACCTGCGCCGCACATCGTAATCAGCGTATCCGGTGTCTGCCCGTACAGGCGGCAATATTCCAGATAGGCCGCGTAGTTCGCCGCCGTGGTGTGCTCACAATAGACACCCTTGCGCGCCAGTGCCGCCCGCGCATCCATAATGCTGTCCTCCGGCGCGTGCACAAAGCGAACATGGTGCTTCTTCGCCAGCTTCAAGATTTCTCCCCCGCGCATCGGCTTGCCGATCGCAATTCCCTCTGCAATCGTCGGCGTGGGGGTCACGTCCTCCGGCTGCGTCTCGTTCCGCTCCGCCGCACGCAGCAGCGGGTCACAGTTCTGGCTCTGCAGCGCAATGATCTGCGGCATTGCCGCAATCACGCCGCTTGCCAGCAGGTGCTCCAGCGCAAAAATCGCGCCGAGGAACAGTGTCCCGTTCCCAACCGGAATCACCAGATTTGCCGGAATCCGACCGAGCTGCTCGTACACCTCATAAATGTAGGTTTTCGTCCCCTCATAGAAGAATGGATTATAGACGTGGTTCGCGTAATATATGCCCTCCTGTTCCACCTTTGCGCGGCATTCATCCGCACAGTGGTCGCGCGTTCCGGGAACGACGGTACACGTTGCGCCGTGGGCGCGTATCATATCGATCTTCTTCGGGCTGGTTCCCTCCGGGACGAAGATTTCACAGCCGATTCCGGCCTTCGCGCAGTAGGCCGCGACGGAATTTCCGGCGTTTCCGCTCGAGTCCTGCACCACACGGTCGACGCCGATCGCCTTGCAATGCGCAACAAGCACCGCCGCGCCGCGGTCTTTGAACGACAGCGTCGGCATATAATAGTCCATCTTGAGCAGCACATCCTCATCCAGCCGCACAACCGGCGTCATGCCCTCTCCCATTGTCACGCCGCGCCAGCTTTCTCCGTCCAGTGCCATGAACTTTCGATAGCGGAACTGGCTCCATTCCTGCGAATCGACATCCGAAAGCTCAAATTTCGGCGGCTGGAAATCCAATGTCCAGAGTCCTCCGCAGCCGCAGTGTGCTTTCCGGGTTGTAACCGGCTCCCGATGTCCGCAGCTCATACACAAAAAATCCACGATCTTTCTCCTTTCCGCATATATCATCTCGCCGTTTTATCTTGATTCAATTGTATATTTATTCTCGGATTATAAGTATAACAGACTTCGCAATTTCTGTCAATTCTCCTCTCTTTTCTGCCAAAAACCTCACATTTCCTGTCAAAAACATCACCTTTTCTTCCAAAATCCCACGTCCCAGACTGTTTGCAGTGGCCTCGGGTTCGCCGGATTCTCCTCTTTTTTATCACGAATTCCGCCAATGTGAACCGCAACCGTAATCTTGTCTCCCATCGATTCCAGTCCCCAGATCAGCTCATAGAGCTTCTCGCGGCTGAATGCCTGCCCCGGATGGCGCATCAAAAGCAGCAGCTCATATTCCTTGTTCTTCAGCGGAATTTCCGTGCGCGCTTGCAACTTCTGCACGCAGACGGCTCCGCGGTCAGCGAGCCGGCAACAATCTGCTCCTCCTGCCCCGCTCCGGCTGGTTGCGCGCTGCCTGTGCCAGATGTGCTCTGCCCCCATAACCAGCATGCCATCTGCGCCCTCCTTCGCCAGCGGCAGCCGGAGCATCACACGAAGTCCGTCATCCGCACTGTTTGCCGCCCTCCAGCAGCAACAGTGCCGCCCCTGCCCCAATCAGCAGCACTGCCGCAATCGCAGCAGGAGTCAGTATCATGACAGACTTGGTATGCATCAGACGCTCGCGGATCGTCATGGAATCACGTCCTCGAAAGTATTCATAAGACAAGTATAGCATACATTCCGCACAATTAAAAACCGTTTTGAAGCTGTGCGCTTCCCTATCGAGAAGGATACAAATATTTCTTTTTTCGCAGAACGCTGCTGCTCTGCCTGCTGGAGGATCTGATCGCTTCCGGCGCGGCCATCGCGCTGGTGGTGCTCACCGGAAAATCCCTGCTGGCGATCTTCAACAACGACCCGGAGGTTATTTCGATCGGCTATACCCGGTTGGTAATGTTTTTTGCCACGTATACGTTCACCATGCTCTATGAGATGATGAGCGGCTATCCGGCGGCTTTGACCTTTCACTGGTTCCGGCCATTCTGACAACCGTAGGCGTCTGCGGCATCCGCACCGCGTGGTTTCCGATTATGTTCCCGAAGGCGCCGATCTTCCAGACCATTATGACTACTTATCCGGTCAGTCTGTCGGTCACGACGCTCCTCGTTTTCATTGCGCTGCTCTGCTACCGCCCTTCGCGCCGGTTTGCACATCTGCAAAAAGGAGAAGTGTAGTCAAACGACTACACTTCTCAGCGTGTCGAAAAAGTCTTTTCGCCCCGCTGCCTGTCCAGCTTTTCAAACTTAAAAAGTTTGAAAAGCTGCTTGATTGAACGCGAAAGGGGCTTTTTGCCCCTTTCACTCTTTCCCTGCGACTCTGTCGCAAAACTGCATTTCATGGTTTCTCAACAGTCTCGAGAAGTGTAGTCAAACGACTACACTTCTTTTCTTTCCGATGCTCACCAACGCATTGCGGGTTTGTATATATTCCGTCAGCGAAATTCCATCCTGTTGTCGGACTTTGTGCAGTTACAAGAAAATCCCACAAGGCATGAAGAAAAAGTTTGAAATTCTTTCAAAGTTCGTGTATAGTGAAAACCAAGAGAATCGCCGGCACAGACGGAACGGTCAGCCGGCGTACTAGGGTGTGCCGAACATCCGTCGATCGATGTTCTCAACACACCCTAATGACCCGCAGAGAAAAGGAGCGAATTGGTGCAGAGCCAGAAGTGAACATAGAGGAGCGTGATTTTGTTGGAAGAATTGCTACGTATGGAGCACATCAGCAAACGATTTGGGGATTTCTACGCGAACCACGACATCAATCTGTCCGTAGCCAAGGGCGAGGTACATACTCTGCTCGGCGAAAATGGTGCGGGCAAATCCACGCTGATGAACATCCTGATCGGTCTCTATCAGCCGACGGAGGGAAAAATCTTTCTCAACGGAAAAGAGGTTCGGATTGAGTCTCCCAGTCAGGCTGTCAAGCTCGGCATCGGTATGGTGCACCAGCACTTTATGCTGGTGGAAGCGATGACGGTGTTTGAAAACATGATCCTCGGTGACCGAAACTCCAAGGGCCTGTTTATTGACCGTGAAGCGCGGCGGAAGGAGATTCTTGCGCTCTCTGAAAAGTATGGTCTGGACGTGGAGCTCGACAAGCTGATTACCGAAATTTCCGTCGGTGCACAGCAGCGCGTCGAAATTTTGAAGGCGCTCTATCACGGCGCGGAGCTGCTGATTCTGGACGAACCGTCTGCGGCACTGACCGATATTGAGGTCGAAGGGTTGTTTGCCATTATGAAGAAGCTCGTTGGAGAGGGAAAATCCATCATCTTCATCAGCCACAAGATGCGCGAGGTTCTTCATATTTCAGACCGTATCACGATTCTGCGTGCCGGTGAAGTTGTCACCACGGTGGACGCGCACGGTGTCACCGGGCAGGAGCTTGCCAACATGATGATCGGCCGCGAGTTATCACAGTCGCAGTATGAGAAAAAGGACGTCAGCACCAGTGCAGCCATCTCGCTGCAAAACATCGACTATCACAAGGAATCCAAACACGCGGGACTCAATAATGTCAGTCTCTCTGTCGGCCGGGGCGAGATCGTCGGAATTGCCGGCGTGGACGGCAACGGCCAGACTCAGCTTGCTCAGCTTTTGACCGGTATTCTTTCGCCGGATGGCGGTGAGTTCCAGCGAAAAGGACAGAGAATTGCGGTATTCAGTCCGCGCGCGTCGATTGAGGATGACGTGGCGCTGATCCCGGAAGATCGCAATCTGCAAGGACTGATCGGAAGTATGTCCATTGCAGACAACCTTGTGCTCAAGCAGACAGACGACCCGCAATTTTCCGCACTGCACGGCCTCCGGCTGAAAAGGAAAACCATTACCGCCTATGCCAAGGAAATGATCGGAAAATACGACATCCGCTGTCAGTCTGCCGATCAGGAGGTACGTAATCTCTCAGGCGGCAACCAGCAGAAAGTCATCCTCTCCCGCGAGCTGGAATCCGACCCGGATGTGCTGATTGCGGTGCATCCGACACGCGGACTGGACATCGGCGCAACGCGCTTTGTCCACGATCAGATGATCACCGCACGCGACCGCGGCGTGGGCATTCTGCTCATCAGTGCGGACTTCGATGAAATTCTTGAAATGTCCGACCGAATCCTCGTCATCTTTGAAGGCCAGATTATGGGCGAATATTCTGGAAAAAATCCGCCGATTGAAGAAATCAGCCTTGCGATGACCGGCAAATGAGAGGAGGATTCGTATGCAAAAATTGAACAAAACACTCGGAGCGTTTCTTGTCCCGCTACTGTCGATCCTATTGGCATTCCTCATCGGCGGCATCATCATGGCCGCACTCGGCGCAGACCCGTTCCTTGCGGTCAAATTCCTGCTGCAAGGCGCATTCGGCTCGAAAGCCGGGATCGGCACAACGCTGACCAAGGCCACGCCGCTGATGTTCACGGCGCTTTGTGCCTGCTTTGCATATCGCTGCGGCGTGTTCAACCTCGGCGGTGAGGGGCAATTCCTGATGGGTTCCATTGCCGCTTTTCTGACCTGCTATTATACCGGTCTGACCGGTCTTGGCGGCGTTGTACTGGCTCTGCTGGCCGGCGCGCTCGCCGGCGGCTTCTGGGGCATGATCCCCGGCGTGCTGAAAATTGCGCGCGGACAAAATGAGATGATTATCTCCATCATGCTCAACTACGTCGCGACGCTGTTCATGGGCGTGATCTACACGAGCTGGATTCGTGACGCCTCTGTCCCGCAGACGCCCGCCATCGACGACGCGGTGCATCTGCCGCGGATCATCACCGGAATGCGCATGACCTGGGGTCTTGTGATCGCCATTGTGGTAGGTCTGCTGATTTACTACTTCCTGTTCCGGACAAGTCCCGGCTTCAAGCTCCGGGCAGTCGGCCTGAACCAGACGGCCAGCCGGTTTAACGGTTTCCCCGTCCACCGCTATATGCTGATGAGCTTCATCGTCTCCGGCGCGATCGCCGGTCTTGGCGGCGGCACAGAGCTGCTCGGTACGCAGTTCCGGCTCATTAACGGCTTCGGCGCAGGATATGGCTTCGACGGCGTAGCCATGGCGCTGATCGGCCAGCTTCACCCGATCGCAACCATGGTTGTGGCGCTGTTCTTTGCGGTGCTGCGCGTGGGTTCCACCACCATGCAGGCCGCCACCGGCGTCCCGACCAGCGTGTCCGACATCATTCAGGCGCTCGTGATCGTTTTCTCCGTCGCAGGTATGGCGCTGACAAAACTGCCTGAGTTCCAGGCTTGGAAAAACCGTGTGTTTGGCAAGAGAAAGGCTGGTGACGTGTAATGGATTGGATTTCGAGTTTGCTGCTGGCAACCATTCGTCTGGCGATTCCCGTGCTGCTGATTTCTCTGGCAGAGCTCTATGGGCAACGAGCCGGCATGGTCAACATCGGTCTGGAGGGTCTGGCGTCGATCGGCGCACTTGTCGGCTTTCTCGTCTGCTATGTCACGGGGTCGAACTGGCTGGGTCTGCTCTGCGGCGCGCTGGCCGGTATTCTGGTCAATATGATCTACGCCTTCTCCACGGTCACGCTCTGCGCAGATCATACGGTCTACGGTATGGCTGTGAACATCTTTGCGCCGGCGCTGGCGTCGTTTATTTACCGCGTCTATTTCGGCACCGGCTCCGACCTCAAGCAGATCACCACCATGTCCTCCATCGCCATTCCGGGTCTGAAAGACATCCCGGTCATCGGTTCGCTGCTGTTCGATCAAAGTCCGATGGTCTATCTGACGTTTGTCCTGGTGGCTGTCACGGCTGTGTTTTTCAACAAGACCCGTGCAGGTCTCAGCTATAAGTCTGTCGGCGAGCATCCGCAGGCCGCGGCCACGCTCGGCATTCCGGTCGTCGGCGTGAAATATCTCGCCTGTGTCATCTGCGGTGCCTTGTCCGGCATCGGCGGTGCATACCTCACAACCTGCTACGCCAGCACCTATACCGACGGTATCGTCGCCGGACGCGGCTTCATTGCGCTGGCTGCCGTCATCTTTGGCCGCTGGAACGCGGGCGGCATTCTGCTGGCCTGCCTGTTCTTCGGCTTCTGCGATGCACTCCAGATCCGCCTTCAGGTCTCCGGCATCGCCATCCCATATCAGTTCTTCCAGATGATTCCCTATGTGGCGACCGTCGTTGTCCTCAGTCTGATCGGCACACGCCAGGCCGGCCCCAAGGCCAACGGCAAACCTTACCGCCGCGAGCAGCGGTAAACCGGTAACTGCGTCGAAAGACGTTGTTATAAACGATGGCAATGCTGTGCAATTGTGCAGTGCTGCCCTATCCTATCTAAAATGGAGGACAAAAAATGAAAAAGATCATCGCAATGCTTCTGGCGCTTGTCATGCTCCTGTCGCTGGCAGCCTGTGCCAGCTCTGGCAAGACTGACACCACGACTCCCGCAGACGACACCAGCAAGACCGACACGACCGACACCGCCGACACCACCGAACCGGCTGACAGCACCGAGCCTGCCGATACGACCGACAAGCCTGTCGTCACCGATGAGATTGTCCCAGTCATGAAGGCCGACGGCTCTGCCTACAAGGTCGCCATGATCTGCGACTCCAGCATCAACGACGGCGGCTGGGGCGCGGCCTGCTACAACGCCATGATCGCCGCGGCCGAAAAGATGGGCTGGGAGACCGAGGTCACCGACTCCATCTCGCAGGATGCATACTATGATTCCATCGTCGCCTACTGCAGCCTCGGCTACGATATGATCTATGCCCCCGGCAACCAGTACACCGACGCCGTCCTGCAGGCGGCCGAAGAATATCCCGACGTGGCCTTCGCCCTGCTGAACGGCGCGGAAGGCACCCCCGCCAAGGCCGTCAACGGCAACGTCTCCTCCCTGCTTCCGAACGCGCAGCAGATCGGCTGGATCGCGGGCGCGCTTGCGGGCCTCATGACCGAGAGCGGCAAGCTCGGCTTCATCGGCGGCATGGAGCTCGACACCACCAAGGGCAAGATCGCCGGCTTTGAAGAGGCGGCCAAGTACGTTGCTGAGCAGGAAGGCAAGACCGTGGAGCTGCTCAACGTTCCCTATGCCAACTCCTTCTCCGATGCTCCGAAGGGCAAGGAATTTGCGACCGAGCTGATCGCCCAGGGCGCTGACGTATTCTTCGGCGACGCATCCGCTGTCGACTCCGGCGCACGCGAAGCCATCGACGCAGCCAACGCCGCAGCCGGCGAAGTCAAAGTCTACGACATTGGTCAGCCTGCCGACATTCTCGGCCAGAATGAGTGCATCATCTGCTCTCAGGTCACCGATAACTCCGCCATGATCGTCGCCTCCATGCAGGCCGTCATCGACGGTACCTTTGGCGGCTCGACCCTCTACGGTACGCTCCAGAATGGCACGCTTTCCGCCGGTGCGCTGAGCGATCTCGTTCCTGCGGATGTTCAGGAAAAATACCTTGGCTACATCGAGCAGATGAAAGCCGATACCTTTATGAAGTAACCGCATCGCAACGCCAATTGACAAACCACCCGCCCAGCTGGGCGGGTGGTTTCCTATCTCTGGGAATCGTTTTACAACGCAGCCAATTTTCAATGTAACATTATAACTTCTTCAGGATCGGCGAGATGCCGACCAGCACGAGCAGGACAGCGGTCAGCTTTTGATGAAATTCTCATCCATGTGACTGCTGCGCTTGATGTCCGCAAACAAGCCAAGCAGTGCGAATGGGATCAGGAACAAGACGAATTTTACGGTATCTGGTGTCAAAAGTCCCAAAATGCTGTCCAGAATCATACGGAAGATATTGTCCGTGATAAATACGGCGCTGATGTTTGCTTTGAATGAGCTGCCGTTTTCGATGGTGCAGCTGATGTAGGCCGCCAGCACCAGCTTGGAGAAACAGAGCTGTTTCCGGCTGCGCCCACGCAGAAGCATTTCCACACTGCGCAGCACCACCACAACGCTGAAGATCAGCTTGACGGTCTTAATGTCCACCGTTTTAAGCAGGAGCGCACCGGGGATACTGCCGGCCAGCAGCAAATCGCTCGGGGAGCTGTCGGCGTTCGACACGCTGAAACCCGAAATCGACGTAAAAACCAGCGCGTTGACAAAGCCGCACAACCCCTTGATAAAATAAGCGGTTTCTGCCGCAAAAATCCATAGCCAGAGCATGACCGTCACTTCACGTCCTGTTTTGTACGATCAGCATAGCACAAAACAGAAAAAATGTCTTTGCAAAAACGGAAATTCAATTTTGCGGGCAAAAGGAACCGCCATCCCATGAGGGATGACTTTTCAAATTTTGGTACGCCCGACAGAATTTGAACCTGCGACCTCGTGGGTCGGAGTCATACGCGCGATCCATCTGCGCCACGGGCACGTATTCAGTTGCAGAAGTCAAAAAACAGTGGTCAAACAGTCGTCATGCTCTGATTTTGGTCTGGTCATGATAGGCTGCAAGGTAGCTGAAGCAGAACCAGAAACCGTCACGCGAAAGAAGCTTTTCCCGCAGAGTATCGGCCTTTTCCGTTTCGCCGCGCGCTTCCAACAGAACGCAAAGGCCGTAAGCTGTCATGGCAAACTGCAAATCCTCCGGTTCCGCGTCCAGCTCCGCCAGCATATCCTCCATCGGCGCAAAGTCCGCCGCTACGCGCATGGCCTTTTCATACGCCGTGTGATGCCCGACGTACATATCGGGGCGGTAATGATGCTGCAACGTTTTTTGTGCCTCGTCTGCCTGCCCTGCACGAAGCTGCGAGAGTACCAGCCAGTAGACATCCGCAATATACATATCATCTTCCTGCGGTGCAATGGCGAGAGAATCTGCAAACGCGCGGATTGCGCCGTCATATTTCCGCATCAGATAGTGCGCCATGCCGATGCGATAGCGCGACTCGACGCTCACGCCGTCCGCCTGTTCGCAGCGCGTGTAATCCGCGAGCGCCTGCTTAAATTGCAGCGTATCGAGATACTTTGGCCCGCGTTTGCGGTAAGCTTCCATGCGTTCCGGCTCCAGCTTGACTGCCTGCGTCAAAGCGTCAATTGCTTCCCGGAAGCGCAGCTGCCAGCATAGCGCATCCGCCAGCTCCAGAAGCGTTTCATACGTCTGCGGCTTTGCACGGCAGGCGAGAATTTCGTCCGTGTCGGAAAGTCTATGCGGCAGATTCTGAAACTGGCTTTTATGTGGCGCATGAACGTCTGCAAAGTATTTTCCCATGTTACCCCTCCGAAATGATTTCTTTTCTGGCGGTCAGCCAGAGACTGATCAGGTAAAATGCCAGACACAGCAGCATGACGCACACGCCGGGGGCCAGCAAATACTGATACGCCCCGCGCAAAAACGCGCCGCGCTTGTACGCAAAATTGACCATCGTGCCCCAAGTTGGGCGATAGAGATCGCCAAGTCCCAGAAACGACAGTGTGGATTCCATCATAATGCAGCTGTTGACCCCGAGCAGAAAGCGCGAGAGCAGCACATCCGACAGGTTCGGCAGGATGTGCCGCACGGCAATATGGGCGCGGCTGTAGCCGAGGATCCGGCAGCTTTCGATAAACGGCTGTGTGTGCAGCTGCAAAACCTTGGCACGCACCGCGCGTGCCGTGCCGACCCAGCTGAACGCCGCAATCAGGACGATCAGGTGCGCGGCCGAGCTTCCAAAAAACGTCGCCAGAACAATGAGCGTAATGAGCTTTGGAAGCAGGACAAAAATCTGAATCAGGCCATTGAAAAGCTGTCCGACCCAACCGTGAAAGCTCCCAAGAATCCCGATCCCTGCCCCCAGAATCAGCGTCAGAATACTGCTGAGCACACCCACCAGAAGTGTCTGCCGCGCGCCATAGACAAGCTCGGTAAAAATATCGTAGCCCATCGCGTTTGTGCCGAGCAGATGCTCCCGGCTGACTGGTAGCCACTTCGTGAACAGCTCTTTCTGACTGAAACTTGTAAATAATTCGGGTACAAATGCAGCCAACGCAAAAACGGTCAGCAGCAGGAATCCCAGAATGAGCGGCAAAAGGCCTTTCTTTCTCATGCGCTGCCCTCCAATCTCCGCTTGGGGTCAAGGAGCAGGCACAAAAAATCGGTAAGCAGAATCGCCAGCACCATGATGCACGTCGTCACAAACAAAATGCCCTGCATGAGCGGATAATCGAGCGTATAGACCGCCTCCGTCAGAAGCGACCCCATCCCGCCGATGGAGAAAATCTTCTCAATGACGACCGAGCCGCCCACGCAGAGCGACACGCTCATGCCGAGCATTGTGAGAAACGGCTGCGCAATCGAGCGCAGGAGGTAGTCCCGGCGAATGACGCCGTCCGGAAGCCCCCGCTGCTTCGCGTATAAAATGTCTTTCCCGTCCGATGCGCTTGCAGCCATATTGCGCACGAGCAGATACCGGCTGGGAAGCGCCGCCAGCGTTAAGGTTCCGACCGGCAGCAGCAGATGCAGCACTCTGTCCCATACATACCCAACCGTTCCGCGCACAGTCTCCGGAGAATTGAGACCGGTATAGGGTAGCAGCCGGTTTTGAAAACAGAACAAGATCATCAGTCCCAGTCCAATTAAAAACGTCGGTACGGCGTTGAGGATAATCAGCGCCGTTGTGGAAAAGCGATCGGCAAGCGAATCCTTTTTGTACCCGCACCGAAGTCCCCAAAGGAGACCAATCCCCGCCGAAAGCAGCACCGCCGGAACCGTAATTTGCAGCGTATAGCCGATTTTTTCGCCGATGAGCGCCGAGACAGTTGCATCCTTTTTATACGAATATCCGAGCGTTCCATCCAGCAGCGAGCGCAGGTAGTAGCCAAACTGCACCGGAAGAGATTTGTTCAGATGCAGCGCGTCCTCGTAAAACGCCACCTGCGCGGGCGTCATATCCTGCTCGGAAAAGCCGGTTAAGTACGCCACGGGGTTGCCCGGCAGCAGACGCGGCAGGAAAAAATTCAGAACCACGACCAGCAGAAAGCACATGAGCGCAAGCCGCATATTTTTTCTGTAATCCTTCACGCCCGCACCTCTTTCAGCCGGTGGCCTTCGTCAAATGCATAGACCATATCACAGTAAAAATCCGTCAGCGCTCGGTCATGGCTGATGAACAGCACAGCCCCGCCGCTCGGGATCATCTGCGCCCTTACAAGCGCCAGAAGATTTGCCTGCGTAGACACGTCCAGCATCGATGTTGCTTCATCTAAAATCAGAAGCTTCGGGCGTAAAAGCAGGCAGCGAGCCAGCGCAACACGCTGCGCCTCGCCGCCGGAGATCTGCCGCGGCAGATGAGCGAGGATTTTGGAAGGCAACTGCATCTGCGCCAGAATGTCGGCGATCAGCTTCTCTGCCGCCCGCCTGTTTTCCGCCAGCCGGTAATATGAGATCAGTTCCCGAAGTCCCGCGCCGATTTTCTGCAAAGGGTCGAGCGTGGCATACGGCTGCTGATAAACCATCTGGATGGCAAGACCGCGCTTTCTGTCATATGCTTCTTTTGGGGACACAAGCAGTTTCCCGTCAAGGAAAACCGCTCCTGCGTCCGGCGCTGTCACGCCGCAGAGAATTTTTGCAAGCGTCGATTTTCCGATGCCGCTCGCGCCGGACACCCCGATAATACTTCCGCCGGGAACGGTCAGGGAAACGTCCAGCAAAACCGTCTGGTTTCCGAACGATTTGCAGCAGTTGTTGATCTCAAGCATGGCAGCACCACCATTCCGTCTTTTCGTCCGTATGTTTCTGCATCGCGCTGTGCAGACAGGCTTCGTCTGCCTTCGGGCAGCGGGTGTAAAACGGACAGCCGGATGCTCCTTCGCGCAGAATCGGCGACGGACGCATCCCGTTTGCGACCTGCGCGGCCAGAAGCGCCTTTGTGTACGGATGGTGCGGCACGCTTAAAACGTCAGCGGATGCGCCCGTTTCCAGCATCCGTCCGCCGCACAGGGCCAGGACCCGATCGCAGCGTGCGGCGACGGAAATATCGTGCGTGATAATGAGCTTCGCCGCGTCCGGGAAAATCGAGTCCAGAAGCGAGAAAAACTGCGCACGCCCGGCTTCGTCCAGTCCATTGGTCGGCTCATCCGCAATCAGAAGCCGCGCCCGGGAGCAGGCCGCCAGCGCAATCGTCACGCGCTGCGCCATGCCGCCGGAAAGCTGAAAGGGATACTTGTCCAGAATCGTCTCCGGCACGTCAAACCCCGCAAGACACAGCTTTTCTGCCGCCAATGCCGGGAACTCCTTGCACGGCAGACCGAGCTTTTTCAGGCTGTCATAGAGCTGCTTTCGCACCGTGCGCGTGGGGAGCAAAAACTCCGCGCCGTTTTGCGGAATATAAACAAGCTTATCTCCACGCAGTGTTTGTAGCCGCTTGCCGCCGGGAAGCGCCGCGCCGTCCATCTGGATACAGCCGCTTTGCATCCGCACGTTCGAGGGGAGAAGCCCCAGAATCGAGAGTGCCAGCATGGTCTTGCCTGAGCCGGTCTCGCCGATGATCGCCAGCCGTTCCCCGGATGATAATGAGAAAAAAACGTTCTGCAAAAGCACGCGCTCGCCGCGCGAGAGCTTCGCGGAGAGCGTCCCGCTGGCGTAAGAGAACGCCGGAAGTATTTCAGCTGTGGCCATCGGCGTTCCCTCCTCGCGGTGATTTTAATTATTGTACCGTATCTGGGCGATGTGCGTAACCCTCCCCGGGGGATAATTTTTTAGGGCATCACCGCACAATTGTGTCTGCGTGCCTCGCCGGATCTTTTCCGCCAATTCTGCGGTTTGAAAAACGAGAAATACACAAAGTATTCCTTCGTTTTCCAAACCTTGACTTGATGAAAAATCCCACGCCGAGTCATCTTGCCAAATTATGCGGTGACGCCTTAGAAAAACGCGGAGATTTCCGAAGAAATCTCCGCGTTTGAACAGAAGCTTGATTATTTTGCCGTGATCGAGAACCAGGTATTCGCGTTGTTGAGTCCAAACACAGCGTCTACGGTAAAGTTTTTATACGCTGCGCTGTGGACAAGAATTTGGCTGTCCCAGTACAAGGCAATGAGCGGTGTATGTGCGGCATACCAGTCCTGCAGGCTGCCCGCCGCAGCAGCATATTCCTCCACAGTTTTCGCTTCGCCCATCGCGGAAAGAATCGTTTGGAATTCTTCGTCAAATACCTGGCAGCCGCCCTGCACGGGATGCGTACCGTCGACATAGATGGAAGCAAGGCCGTTCTTCATACCCATACCGGCAGCCGTGTAGCCGTAGATTGCCGCTTCCATCGTAATATTGTTTTCAGAGAATTTGTTGCTGGTCTTGGCGTTGTAACTGTCTGCGTCCAGCGTTTCAAGAACGACCTGAATACCGAACTGCTCGAGCTGCGTCTTGACAAGCTCCGCGTAGCCGACGTGGGCTTCCTTGCCTGCGTTGCAGGTGAGTGTAAAGACGCAGACCTCGCCAGAGTCATTCACATAGAAGCCGTCCGCATTCTTTTCCGTGTAGCCGGCGTCCGCCATATACTGCGCGGCTTTGCCCAAATCCTGACCGAGCGCTTCGGTCTCCTTATAACCCACGGTCACGGGCGGCACGAAGCCACGGTTGGGGTTCGAAGCATAGGCGCTGCCGAACACGGTGCGGAAGCTGTCATAGTCCAGTGCATAGGAGACTGCCAACCGAAGATTCTCATCTGCAAAGGGACCGTTCGCGTTGTTGAAGGCCAGCACCGCAGGGGCATTCGCCGCCGTGACGGTTTCGAGCGTCAGCGTATCGGTCGCAGCCAGCACATCCTGATACGAACCGGATACGCCCGTGGAGTATGCCCACGTCATATCCAGATCGCCCTGCTGGAGCGCCAGATACATGGTATCCTCGTTGCCGAACAGCTGATAAGTGAGCTTGCCGACGTTCGGCGTCTGCGGATAGTAGGGATTCGGAACGAAGGTGAGTGTCCCAGCCTCTTTGTTGAAGCTCTCCAGCATATACGGCCCGCAGGTCACGCGGGCATCTATCTCCGTGACGGAATCCTTGCCCTCGTAGATGTGCTTCGGCATGACGCGGAAGGACGTCATGTTGGAAAGCTCACGCACGTTGGCAGAGGTCAACGTCAGGGAGATGGACATTGCATCGTCGGAAATCGCATAGGATGCGTATTTTGCTTCTGTGGTCTTGCCGTCCTCGTCTGTCTGCGAGACAAAGTTGGCGCTGCCGTTTGCGTCGTCATAGTCCAGCGTGAACAGAATATCCTCTGCTGTGACTGGCTCTCCATCCGACCACGTCATGCCCGGCACAATGGTGTAGATCCATGTGACGGAATCTTCCGTTTCGTAGGAAGCAAGCAGCGGATGGTAATTGCCCTCCGCGTCCTGCCAGACGAGCGGAAGCTCACTGACGCCGCTGGCAAGCATATCGAAGTTATACTCGCCGAACGTCGCCGTCTCAATAACAGCCGTCGTGCCGACCGTGAACTGCTCGATCGGGTATGTGAGTGCTTCCGGTTCCGACGGCTGCTCGGCCTGGCTGGTCTGCTCCGGCTGGTTTTCGGTTTGTGCCGGCTGCTGCGTCTGGGATTCCGGCTTGCTGCACGCGGTGAGCGCAAAAATCAGGCTCAGGCAGAGCAAAATTGCAAGAAGTTTTTTCATCATCATTCCTCCGGATCGTTTGTCTCGCACAAAAACGCGGCGTTTTCTTCCCCAAGAAACGCCGTGCTTTTGTATTTGGTTGGGATTACATCGCTTGACAAGGGCACACAGCCCTTTGTCGTGTGCGATGGATAAGTAAAAGTCAAATTTTCCACTCAATCG
>CAKUJA010000053.1 GCA_934661135.1 uncultured Oscillospiraceae bacterium | reverse complement strand
CAGGGAAAGAGTGAAGGGGGCAAAGCGCCCCCTTCGCGTTCAATCAAGCAGTTTTTCAAGCTTAATAAGATTGAAAAACTGGACGGGCAGCGGGGCGAAAAGACTTTTTCGACACGCTGACCGGCTGCGGAAGCTTGTATTCCGCAGCCGCTTGGTATCACGAGATAATTACGCTGGAAAAGGCGGGCAGACTATGGTATAGTGTCTGCATAATCAACAATTGGGATGCGATGCCATGAAGAAGCTTTTCGTTTACCTCAAACCCTATACGCGCGACAGCATTCTCGCGCCGCTGTTTAAGCTGACGGAGGCGCTGCTGGAGCTGCTGATTCCGCTGATTGTCGCCAATATCATCGATGTCGGCGTTGCGGCGGGAGACAAGGGGTACATTCTCTCACGCTGCGGCCTGATGATCGGTCTCGGACTGCTCGGCCTGGTCTGCTCAGTCACGGCGCAGTATTTTGCCGCCCGCGCAGCGACCGGCTTTGCCGCAAGCCTGCGCGAAGCGCTGTTTGGGCATATTCAGTCGCTCAGCTACGCCGATCTTGACCGCGTTGGCGCACCCACGCTGCTCACACGGCTGACGAGCGACATGAATCAGGTGCAAAACGGGTTGAATTTGACGCTGCGGCTGCTGCTGCGCTCGCCATTTGTCGTGTTCGGCGCGATGATTATGGCGTTCACGGTGGACGCAAAGGCTGCCATCGTGTTTGTCGTGGCGATTCCGGCGCTGTTTGCCGTCGTATTTGCGATCATGCTCTCCTGCATTCCGCTCTACCGCAAGGTGCAGGCGAAGCTCGACCGCGTTCTCGGCGCGACCCGCGAAAATCTGGACGGTGTGCGCGTGATCCGCGCGTTTTGCCTTCAGGACAAGGAGACTGCCGGATTTGCGGAGAAGAACGCCGACCTTACGCAGATGCAGCGGTTTGTCGGCCGCATTTCCGCGCTGCTCAACCCGGCGACGTATGTGATTGTCAACCTTGCAATCATCGCCATTCTGCGTACCGGCGCGGTGCGCGTTGACTCGGGCGCGCTGACGCAGGGGCAGGTCATTGCGCTCTACAACTATATGTCGCAGATCTTGGTGGAGCTGATCAAGTTTGCCAACCTGATTCTGAACATCACGCGCTCGATCGCCAGCGGCAGCCGCATCGGGCAGCTCTTGGGGACCGAAAGCTCCATGCAGGCGCCGACAAAGGAGCCGCAGGCGGTCGACACCGACGAGGCGGTTGCGTTCCGCAATGTGACGTTCCGCTGCCCCGGCGCGGAGGTGCCGACGCTCTGCGACATCAGCTTCACTGCGAAGAAGGGACAGACGATCGGCATTATCGGAGGCACCGGCTCCGGCAAGACGATGCTGGCAAACCTCATCGGCCGCTTTTACGACGCCGACGAGGGCAGCGTGGAGGTGGACGGCGTCGACGTCCGCGCGTATCCGCCGGAAGCGCTGCGCGCGAAGCTCGGCATTGTGCCGCAAAAGGCGCTGCTGTTCCGCGGAAGCATCCGCGAAAACCTGCTTTGGGGCGATGAGCACGCGTCTGACGAGACGCTTTCCATGGTGCTGGAGACGGCGCAGGCCGCGGAGATTGTTGCGGGCAAGGAGGGCGGACTCGACTATGAGATTGAGGCCGGCGGGCGCAATCTCTCCGGCGGGCAGCGGCAGCGGCTTACGATTGCGCGCGCGCTGACGCGGAAACCGGAGATCCTGATTCTGGACGACAGCGCTTCGGCGCTTGATTTTGCAACGGACGCTGCGCTGCGCCATGCGCTGCGCGAGCTGCCGTGGCACCCGACGACGTTTTTGATCTCGCAGCGCACGGCATCGATCCGGTTTGCGGATCAGATTCTCGTGCTGGACGAGGGTCACCTCGCCGGCCTGGGGACGCACGACGAGCTGCTGGAACGCTGCCCGGTCTACCGCGAAATCTACGAGTCTCAGTTCAAAAAGGAGGATGCGAGATGAAACAGAATTCCTCCGAGACGATGCGGCGCGTTCTGCGGCACCTGAAGCCGTATGGCGGCTGGAGTGTGCTGGCGCTGCTGTGCGCGGCGGCGAATGTTGCCGCGACGCTCTATATTCCGATTCTGGTCGGCGACGCGATTGACGCGATTGTCGGGCCGGGGCAGGTTGCATTTTCCGCGGTTGCGACGATTGGCGTGGAAATTGCGCTCTTTGCGCTGCTGGGTGCGGCGGCGCAGTGGGTGATGAATGTGGTGAACAACCGCATTGTCTTTTCCGTTACGCGCGACACGAGAAGCGAGGCGTTTGCCCATCTGCAAAAGCTCCCGCTGGCCTATCTCGACCGGCACCCATCCGGCGACGTCATCAGCCGGATGATTGCGGACGTCGATCAGTTTGCCGACGGACTGCTGATGGGATTTACGCAGCTTTTTACCGGTGTGCTGACGATTTTGGGCACGCTCGGCATTATGTTCTTTCTCAACTGGCGGATTACGCTGGTGGTGGTTGTGCTGACGCCGCTGTCACTGTTTGCGGCGAAGTTCATCGCGTCGCGCACCTACAATCTGTTCCAGGAGCAGTCGCAAACGCGCGGCGAGCAGACTGCGTTCCTCAACGAGATGATGGATGGGCAGAAGGTTGTGCAGGCGTTTGGCTATGAAGCGCGCTCGGAAGCGCGGTTCGGAACGCTCAACGAGCGGCTGCGCAAGGCGTCGCTGCGGGCGACGTTCTTCTCGTCGCTGACGAACCCGGTGACGCGGTTTGTCACGAGCGTGGTTTACGCCTGCGTGGGTCTGGCCGGGGCACTGTCCGCTGTGGCAGGGACGATCACGGTTGGCGGACTGACGGTGTTTCTCAGCTACGCGAACCAGTACGCGAAGCCGTTCAATGAAATCTCTGGCGTGGTGACGGAGCTGCAAAACGCCATCGCCTGCGCCGGGCGCGTGTTCGCGTTGATGGACGAGCCGGAGCAGATTCCCGATGCCGCCGATGCTGCGCGGCTTGAGGAGGTGAGCGGGCGCGTTGCGCTGGAGCACGTGGCGTTTCGCTATGTGCCGCAGACGCCGCTGTTTGAGGACGTGAATCTCAATGTGCGCCCCGGCGAGCGTGTGGCGATTGTGGGGCCGACCGGCTGCGGCAAGACGACACTCATCAATCTGCTGATGCGCTTTTACGATGTGACCGGCGGCACAATCACTGTCGACGGACACGACGTCCGCGCGGTGACGCGCAACAGCCTGCGGCAGAATTTTGGCATGGTGCTGCAGGATACGTGGCTCAAGACCGGCACGGTGCGCGAGAACATTGCGTTAGCGCGGCCGGATGCAACGCAGGAGGAAGTGGAAGCTGCGGCGAGGGCGGCACACGCGCACGGCTTTATCACGCGGCTGCCGCAGGGATATGACACGCCGCTGACCGACACCAGTGCGGGGTTGTCTGCGGGGCAGCGGCAGCTTCTCTGCATTGCGCGGCTGATGCTGGCACTGCCGCCAATGCTGATTCTCGACGAGGCGACCAGCTCGATCGACACGCGCACGGAGCTGAAAATTCAGCAGGCGTTTGCCGCCATGATGCGGGGGCGGACGAGCTTCATCGTGGCGCACCGCCTGTCGACCATTCGGGAAGCGGACGTCATTTTGGTCATGCGCGACGGCCACATCGTCGAGCAGGGCAGACATGAGGAACTGCTGAAACAGAACGGCTTTTATGCGAAGCTGTATAACAGCCAATTCGCACCGTAAAGCTTTCCATTGACGGATCGTTTGTCCCGAGGTGAATAAAAAGAAGTCCCCCACGGAAGTGAACCGCACCCCATTTGTTAGACAAGAAGGACTTGCCGCCTGCGATTCACAGACAGCAAGTCCTTTCGGTTGCTTGAACAAGTTCTATTGAAAATATTTGTCTAACCTTTTGGGGGCACTTCATACCGGCGGGCATTCCATGTGCTCAATCTTCTTTCAGCATCGCCGTCGCCTTGTCGTAGATGTCCGTGACATCCTTCTCAGGCGCCTTGTCGAGCAGCGTCACAATCACCGCACACAGCATACCGGCAGCAAACCCTGGCAGCAGCTCGTAGATGCCCGTCGAAGCTGACAGGAAGCTGTACCACAGCACATCGACCAGCGCACCGCCAACCACGCCTGCAATCGCGCCGCGGTACGTAAACCGCCGCCAGAACAGCGACAGAATCACAACCGGCCCGAACGCCGAGCCAAAGCCGCCCCAGGCGTTTTCCACCATGTTCATAATGGCCTGCGCACCCTCGCCCTTGTTCGTCGCAATGATGTACGCCACCACTGCGACCACCAACACGACCACGCGCCCGATCCACAGGATCTCCTTGTCCGAGGCGTTCTTGCGCAGCGCCGGCTTGTAGATATCCGACGTGAACGAGCTGGACGCCACCAAGAGCTGACTGTCTGCCGTCGACATTGACGCCGCCATAATCGCCGCAAGCAGCACGCCTGCGATGAACGCCGGGAACAGACGCCGCGCCAGCGTGATAAAAATCGTTTTCTGCATTCCGTTCACCAGCAGCTCCTCCGCCACCAGCATCCGCCCGAAGTATGCAATCAGACACACCGAGCCGAGCGACAGGATGACCCAGATGATGGCGACCGTCGCGCTCTTTTTGACCATCGACGCCTTTTCGATCGACATAAAGCGCACAATGATGTGCGGCATTCCGAAGTACCCAAGTCCCCACGCCAAGCCGGACACAATGTCCTTCCAGCTTGCCGTAAACAGGCTGCTGCCAAACGCATATTCCGTGCCGTCGCTGCCGACAATCACCTTTGAGAGCAGACCGGTGTCAAGCTGCTCGGTCGCCACGATCATAATGGGGATCGCCAGCACCGCCACCAGCATCAGAAGACCCTGGAAAAAGTCTGTCCAGCACACGGCCTTAAAGCCGCCGAGGAACGTATAGACAATCATAATGGCCGCAAAGATCAGCATGGCCGTCTGGTTGGAAAGGCTCGGGAACACCGTCGTGAACACCGTCGCGCCGGAGACAAACGCCGACGCCACATAGATCGTGAAGCACACGAGGAAGATCACCGCGCAGATAATTTGCAGCGCCATGCTCTTGGTCGCAAACCGGTTGGAGAGATACTGCGGCAGCGTGATGGAGTCCTTCGCCGCCTCCGAGAAGCAGCGCAGCCGCCGCGCCACGAGAATCCAGTTCAGCGCCGTGCCGATGGCAAGGCCAATGCCAATCCAGATCTGGCCGAAGCCGAATGCCAGAATACTGCCGGGCAGACCCATCAGCAGCCACGCAGACATATCCGACGCCTGCGCGCTCATCGCCGTGACCCACGGCCCCATGCTGCGCCCGCCGAGGAAATACTCCTTCTCGCCCGCGCCGCGCTCTTTGAAGAAGAACACCACGCCGATTGCGAGCATCAAAACAAAATACAATACAAATGCCAATACTTCGCCGTTATTCATCGTGAAACCACTCCTGAAAAAATCTGGCGATATGATAGCATACCAAAAAGTAGACTGCAATGCAGAACAGAGTATAGACTACGGTCTATACTCTGTTCTGCATCATGTAAAGATTTCGTTTATTTTTAATAAAATACCGCTCGTACAAATTGCGTACTTTTTCCAGCACGAATCTCAGACAGAGAAATTTATTTTTTCCGAAACGCCGTCAGCAGCATCGGCATTGTGCGCTCTGCGTAGGATTTCAGGGAATAATCGCCGTTGCAGATGCACCAGTCATACATCAGTCCGCGTTCGAGCAGCGCATACAGCTTACAAAGCTCATTCACCGTCACGTCGTCGCGGATCTGACTGCGCTGCTGCCCTTCGGCCAGCAGCGTCCGCAGCACGCGGTAGTAGACGCGGCTGTGATCGAGCAGATGGCGCTCGCCCTTCGTGATGAGCTGCGAGGAAAACAGCCGCGCCAGCAGCTCCAGCGAAACCGTGTCCTCAATAAATCCAAACAGCTCCCGCGTCAGATACGCCAGCTTGTCCAGCGCGTCCATCTCCGCCGGGATCGTCGGCAGCAGATCCTCATACTTCTCGTCAAACAGAATTGACAGCGAACTCAGCAGCGCGTCCTTGCCGTCAAAATAGTGGTAGAACGATCCTTTCGACGTGCCGGATTCCTCCACAATGTCGTCCACCGTCGTGTTGTCATATCCCTGCTCATAGAATAGCCGCCACGCCGCGGAGACGATTTTTTTCTTTGTTGTTTTTGTCCTCTTGCCGCCCATGGCGCACCTTCTTTCAAAATCTCCGTTCGATCTCCGCCGCGCCGCGCGCCAAAACCATGTCCGTCTCCGTGCCGAGCGCTTCGCGCAGCCACTTCCGCTCATCCAGCCCGCCCTGTCCATGCCGCACGGCCCAGGCACCCGCGTCACTGCCCGGTGCAAGGAACGCTCCGAGTGCCGCCGCTCTGGCAGCCGCGCGCTGCTGATACGCCAGCAGTGGCTTTACCGTCTCATCCGGGAACCGTCCCTCGCCGACCAGATTCCCGATCGTCGCCAGCGTCGGTACCCAGACGGTTTTGCTCTCCGCCAGCCGGCAGAGCGTCTCCTCCGTCAGATATGCCCCGTGCTCCACCGAGTCAATGCCCGCATTCACAGCCGCGGACACCGCGGCGTCGCCGTTCGCGTGTGCCATTACGGAAAAGCCCGCACTGTGCGCGATGTCCGTAATCGCCGCAATTTCCTCCGCCGCCATCGGCGTGTCGGTTAATACGCCGTAGTGGTTGAAATCCATCAATCCGGAGATCATGATTTTCACAAACTGTCCGCCGCGCGCCTTTACTTCCGCAACCAGCGCACGAAATTCATCCAGCGTCTCATATCCGCGCCCGATGAAGCTGCCGTAGTGACCGCGCTTGTAGATCGGAAAACACGGCGTCCGGTATCGGATGCCGTATTCCGCCGCAATCCTTGCCGCAAATTCGCCCGCACCCCAGCGATCCCCGCCGTCCCGCAAAAACGTAAACCCAAGGTCTCGGTAGTGTTCCAATGTTCTTCGGATGAACGTCTCGTCCGGCGCAGATTTGTGCCGGGCGAGCGCGGCCTTCCAGTCCGCGCCGTCCAGCGCCATATGGATATGACAGTCGCAGTACATTTTTCATCCTCTTTTCCTGCGTTTTCGCCCACATCATAGCAAATCCCGCCACAAAAAGCAAGCGCCCCTGCATCCGCAGAAGCGCATTTTCCAATCGGATTTCCGGTTCCAGCGCCGCGAATTCCGCTGTGGAGAAAAACTCCCCCAGCGTGATCTCCAAGCTGTCGCAAAGCATCTTGAACGTCAGCAGCTTCGGATTTTGACTTTTCCATAGAGTAACCGCCGAATCAATCGTCTGCGGTGATCGCCGGATCTTTAGCCCCAACTGTGCAGTTTGAAAAACTTGAAATACATAAAGTCTATTTCTCTGCGCCAGCTTCGCCCAGCGCCTTCTGCAAGCTCCGCAGCGCTTTTTTCTCAATCCGCGACACATACGAACGGCTGATGCCGCACTTGGCCGCAATCTCCCGCTGTGTCAGCGCATCTCCACCGCCAAGTCCATACCGTAATATTAAAATCGTCCGCTCACGCGGCGTCAGCGCCCGCTCCATCGCATCGTAGAGCTGCCGGTTCATCTCCTTGCTGCTGAGATTTTCAAACAAATCCTCATCCGTGCAGATCACATCCATCAGCGACAGCGCGTTTGCATCCTTCCCGGTCTCAATATATTCCGACAGCGACACATCCCCCGCCATTTTCTTCTGCGCCCGGAAATACATCAGGATTTCATTTTCCACGCACCGGGCGGCGTATGTCGCCAACCTTGCCCCCTTCGCCGGGTCAAACGTCGAAATCCCCTTGATGAGTCCGATCGTACCAATCGAAATCAGATCCTCCTGGTCGGCCGACTGCGAGTAGTATTTTTTCATAATGTGCGCGACCAGCCGTAAGTTCCGTTCAATCAGGATATTTCTCGCCTCGAGATCCCCTTTTGCGCTTAATTCCAGATAGTGCCGCTCCTCTGCGGCGCTCAGCGGCTTTGGGAACGAATTCCCGCCGCTCGACACCCGCAGCGAACAGAGCATCCCGCTCAGCATCAGCCATACCGCGGCAGACAGCATGGATCTCACCTCCATACTGTACTATATTCTCCGCCTGCTCGTCCAAATCCTGTTTCTTTCGCCGGACAGGCACTCTCTTACCGCCTAGCGCTCCTAGCCTGTGCCTTGTAGGGGCGGACAACGCTGTCCACCCCTACAAATTCCAGCTTTTACGACCTCTATACACTGTACCGAGGCGTTATTCCGCCCAGCGTCCCGCGCTGCCGCCAGCATTCTCTCAAGCTGCAAGTTCTTCCCGTCCATCGTTCAGCCTTTCCCCGCCGCATATACAGCAGCGGTTCCCGCTCCCGCACTTCGTAGAGGTTCATCCTCAATCTCTCTGCTTCGTACTCCAATTGTCTCTCCGCAGCCAACCTTCTGCGCTTCCCGGAGCAGGCAGCCAAAAACGCGCGCCTCCTGCCACGGAAGCACGCGTTTTTTAATGTGCGGTCAGCATTTCCCGATAGGCGAAATACCGTTCCCGCAGCGCCTTCAGATTCTTCTTGCGGATCAGCACCGTCTCGCCGTTCGTCAGTGTGAACGCTCCGTCCGCACTCTGAATATAGTTCATATTCACCAGGTAGCTCTGATGGCACCGCAGAAAACATGGCGCCGCCAGTTCTTTTTCAATCTCGCCGAGCTTCCGGTAGATCGCATATTGTTCGCCGTTTGCGCGGTGCAGCAGGCACTTGGTATTCTCGCTCTCCACATACAGGATCTCCTGCAGCGGAATCCGCACAAACTTCGACCGGCTCTTGACCACAAACGTATCCCCGGCAAAGCTTCCCAGCACGCGATCCATTGTCCGCGCAACTGCCTCCATCGTGCTCGGCTTGAGCAGATAGCCGGATGCACCGACCTCAAAGCTCTCCGGTGCAAAGTCCAGCGCCGCCGTGCAGAAAATAATCTGCCCGGAATACGCGCTCTCCCGCAGCCGCCGCGCAACATCGATGCCCAGTGCCGGCTCCATATAAATATCCAGGAATACAATGTCAAACCATCCGCCGTCACTCAGCTCATAGCGGAGCTGATCTCCGTTTTCAAACTGCGTACAACTATACACCAGCGCCCGCGAATTGCAGTATTGTTTCAACTGCATCGCCAGCAGTTCGCGCGCCAATGCGGAATCGTCGCAGATCGCAACACGCAGCACCAGCCGTCCATCCTTTCCACCGGCCTTGCGCAGTCGGTATTCCGTCAATTTCAATCTATTTTCTGCCGTTTTCATAGTCTAGGCAGAACTCGAACATTTTTTTGCTAAAATGACACCAGAATACTTGCAAAATTCATCTGTATGCAATTGCTGTCTCAGGAGGAACTACGTACATGGTAAAATATCAAATGACGCAGGATCGGCTTTATCTCGAAGACATCGGCTTCTATACCGCTTTCGGTGTCCGAGCCGTCAGTCTTGCAGCGGGCATCTGCACGGAACTCTGCCGCATCTCAGACATTTTTCTGACCAAAGCGCAGGCCGCGCAGTTTGTCGATCTGCTCAATCGCTGCTGCGCTTCCCTCGTGCATCTGCACGAAATCATAGACGATCAGCTTGCCGCCTGATCCATAACCCCAAAGGCCGTCCGCCCCTGGCGGACGGTTCTTTTATTCGAAAAACAACTATTAAAATTATAGCATGGTCTGCAGCCATTTGCAAGCGCCCTTTCTCCGCCCGCCCCCGGCGAAAGATAGGATTACAATACAAACTGGACAAGTGCATAAAAAGATATGGGGAATAAGGTCTCATGGGTTATCGTTAAGTTACCTCACCAAACCAGCACATGGAGACCGAGCTGAAGCTCATCCGCCGCCGGAATCCGGCGCTCGGCATGATCAAACTCTGGCACCGCCTGCGGCAGCGCGGCTACACCCGCTACCCGGAAAGACTGTTCCGCGTCATGCACAAAATATAGGTTTGACAAACCTGCACTTTTTCAAAAAACGGAATGCTTGTCGGGCGTGGCGAATTGTGCTATACTGAATGCGAAAAAGCAGAAAGGAAGCCGAAAATGCGCGAAAGACGGAGAAAAAAACAGAAGATCAACTATCTTGCACTGCTGCTCTGCGCTGTGGTGCTGGCAGCGTTCGTGTGGGGGATTGCAACGGTCATCGGGAAACTGCGCACCTATGGCAGCCGCACAATTCAGGCCAACGCATCTGACACGCAGGACACGCAGCAGAGCACAGAACAGGAGCAGACCGTAGTGGACCGATTTGCGGGCGTGGCGACGAATAGCTACAATGCGGACGGATTTTATAAGGAAAACGGCTTTTTGCGCTATGATGATGACACACTGACCAGTGAGGTCGGCGTGGACATCTCGTCGCATCAGCAGAGCGTGGACTGGCAGAGCGTTAAGGATGCAGGTGTGGATTTCGCCATTCTGCGCGCCGGCTACCGCGGCTATACCGAGGGAGCCATTCAGGAGGACGAGACCTTTTTGACGAACCTGAAGGCGGCGAAGGAGGCCGGACTGAAGGTTGGCGTTTACTTCTTCTCGCAGGCGCTTGACCGCGCCGAGGCCGTGGAGGAGGCAGAGTTTGTGCTGAACCTGCTGGACGGCGAGACGCTGGACTACCCGATTTTCTTCGACTGGGAGGATATTGAGGCGGATGCGCGGACAGACGGCATGGACTCAGAGACACTGACAGCGTGCGCGCTGGCATTCTGCAAGCGGGTGGAGCTGAACGGCTATCAGGCGGGCGTCTACTTCAACCAGCGCTTCGGCTATGAGGAGTTTGACCTGCGGGAGCTGCAGGACTATGAACTCTGGCTGGCAGAGTACAACCTGACGCCGAGTTTTGCATATCATTTTGAGGTGTGGCAATACGCCAACGACGGAATGCTGTCCGGCGTGGACGGCGCGGTGGATTTAAATCTGGCCTTTGTGCCGAAAACAGGGGCATAACGAAACCGGGGCGCCGATGGAAGGCGCCCCGGTTTTTTGATTGAAGATTCGCTTCGCGGCCCGGACGGCTCAAACGTTAAAGAGGAAGTTGACGACGTCGCCGTCGTGCATGACGTATTCTTTGCCTTCGCTGCGGAGCAGACCCTTGGCCTTGGCGTTGGCCAGTGTGCCGCAGGCTTTGAGATCATCAAAGGCGATGACCTCCGCGCGGATGAAGCCGCGCTCAAAGTCGGAGTGGATCTTGCCGGCGGCCTGCGGCGCCTTGGTGCCGTTTTTGATCGTCCAGGCGCGGCACTCGTCGCTGCCCGCGGTCAGGAACGAGATCAGGCCGAGCAGGGAATAGCTGCACTGGATGAGCCGGTCGAGACCGGATTCCTGCAGGCCGAGTTCTTCCATGAACATGGCCTTTTCGTCCGGATCGTCGAGCTCGGCGATGTCTGCCTCGAGCTTTGCGCAGATCGGAAGCACCTGGCTGCCCTCGGATTCTGCGAGCTGCTTGACGGCCAGGAAATGTTTGCTCAATGCAGGATCGCTGACTTCGTTTTCACCGAGATTTGCGGCGTAGATCGTCTTACGGAGCGTCAGCAGGTCGCTCGTTGCGATGAGCGCGGCGTCATCTTCGCTGCACTCAAATGTGCGGGCGAGGTTGCCGTCGTTCATGTAGTCACGCAGAGCCGTAAACAGCTCGACCTCGTGGTTGAACCGCTTGTCGCCGCCCTTGGCCGCCTTGCCGGCCTTGTCGATGCGGCGCTCGATCATCTCAAGGTCGGCCATGATGAGCTCGGTATTGATGATGTCGATGTCGCGCAGCGGATCGGTCGAACCCTCAACGTGGGTGACGTTCGGGTCCTCAAAGCAGCGGACGACATGGACAATCGCGTCGCAGCCGCGGATGTTCGCAAGAAACTTGTTTCCGAGACCTTCGCCCTTTGACGCGCCCTTGACAAGACCCGCAATGTCGACAAACTCGATGACGGCGGGCGTGAACTTCTTGGGGTTATGCTGATCACGGAGCCATTCGAGCCGCTTGTCCGGCACGGGAACGACACCGATGTTCGGGTCGATGGTGCAGAATGCGTAGTTGTCCGCGGCGACCCCCGCGTTGGTGATGGCATTGAACAGCGTGGATTTGCCGACGTTCGGCAGACCGACGATTCCTAATTTCATTTAATTTTCCCTATCCGAAAATCCGGGAGACCGGATTTTTCGCCTTTCGTTCAGATTCTTCGGCGCGCTCTGCGCGAAGAAGGTGCGAAGCGGTGATTTCGCACCTATTATTATAGCAGATGGAGACGGTTCCCTCAAGCGGTTTTTTAGAAAAGCCAGGCGCGTGAATACCGGGAACAGCTCGACAACGGCGCTGCAGTGCTTTATGCTGAAACGGGAGAAGAAATCCACTGCTTGCGGGTGATCGGCTGCATAAAGCAGGCCGGAGTGTCCATTTTGAAAACTCGGGTGTATATGAAGCTTGTCGCACAGGGAGATGCGAGCATCGGCGCGCGGCGGGAGACATTGATAAACCGGATTACGGAGATGCAGGACACGCTGGAAATGGTGGAGTATACGTGCTGGTACTGTGAGATGGCGCAGGAGACAGGGACGATGGAGAAGATGCAGGCAATGCCCGAGGGAAATGTGGCGGAGCGGTTTCACGCCATTTAGCAGGAATTTCGGAAGATGCCGGGCAGGACGCTGGAGCAGCCGACAGACAAATAATGCAACCCCCATACCACAGGAGCACGGCGCCTGCGGTATGGGGGAGTCATATTATTGAATTGCGCGGCGGGAATAAAGCCTGGCAAGGCCGCCCTCGGATGTTTCACGGAAGGCCTGATTCATGTGGACGCCGGTTTCGTACATGGTGCGCACGACCATATCGAAGGAGATGGTGCGCGTACCGACGAGCATATGCGCGAGGTTTGACGCGTCGATGGCGCGCTTGGCGGCGACGGCGTTGCGTTCGATGCAGGGAATCTGCACCAGACCGCAGATCGGGTCGCAGGTCAGACCGAGCTGGTGCTCCATAGCGATCTCAGCGGCGTACTCCTGCTCCTCAATGGTCAGGCCGGTCAGCTCGCCCATAGCCGCGGCGGCCATGGAGCAGGCGGTGCCGATTTCAGCCTGACAGCCGCATTCCGCGCCGGAAATGGAGGCGTTGTGCCGGACAAGATTGCCGAACAGACCGGCGACGCCGAGCGCTTCGGCGATCTTGCGATCGGGCAGCGCGTATTTCTGCTGCATATACAGGAGCACAGCCGGCAGCACGCCGCAGCTTCCGCAGGTCGGCGCGGTGACGATGGTGCCGTTGCCAGCGTTCTGCTCAGCGACCGCGAATGCGTAGGAACAGACGAGCTGAAGCTCGCGCACCTGCGGCAGATCAAGTTCGTGGGTGCGCTCATAGAGAAATTTGGCTTTTCGCTGGACGTTCAGACCGCCGGGAAGCGTGCCCTCGGCGGCAAGGCCGTCCTCGATGGACTGGCGCATGACGTGCCAGATGCCCTCAAGGAATTTCCAGATCTCGGCGCCCTCGTTCAGCTCGACATATTCCGGCAGTGAGACGTGCCGCCACTGACAGAAGCGGGCGATCTCGGCAAACGAGTTTTCGGGATAGACCTCGCTGTCCTCCTGCGGCGCTTCGCCTTCGACAACGATGTCGCCGCCGCCGACGGACTCCACGCGGATACGCTCAATTTCCTTGTTGTCCTTGTAGGCGATGAGGTCGAGTGTGTTGGGGTGCTTGAGGTTGCCGGGGTCGATCGAGGCAAAGACGATTTTTGCCGGAAGCGGCGCGAAGGTGTCGACCAGAACGCGGTCGGTTCCATGGCCGATGCCGGTCTTGGCCAGAGAGCCGTAGAGGATGACCTCGTAGCGGTCGGCGTCTGGCGTTTTGGCACGGAAATACTTCGCGGCGCGCTCCGGACCCATCGTGTGAGAGCTGGACGGGCCTTTGCCGACCTTATATAATGTACGGATGGACTGCATGGCAGAGTTCTCCTTCATGTTTACATATGTTTTTATATTATAACAAATCCTGCCGGGAAATACAACCTACTTTCCGCGATGGAGCGCCTCGAGCGACAGCTCACCGGCGAGCTTAAACAGCGCGTCAGACAGGACTTGCGAAAGAGGAAGGCCGGCGTTCTCAGCCACGCGTTCGTAAAAGTGAAGCGTAGCCGCATCGAGGGCAATGGGGATGATGGTCATGGCAAAGCTCCTTTCGTCAGGTATCCTATCTTATGAGCAGGGGATTGACAGACGTGATAAAATATTATAGTATGCAGAAAAGAATTCCGAAAGGATGAAGATACGATGGCGAAAGAGAAAAAAGTGGAGCAGATCACCGACATGGAGGTCGATTTTGCCCAGTGGTACACGGATATTTGCCGGAAAGCGGAGCTGGTCGAATACGCAAGCGTGAAGGGATTCACGATTCTGCGGCCGTATGGCTATGCAATTTGGGAGAATATTCAGAGCATCATGGACGCGGAGTTTAAGAAAACCGGCCATGTGAATGTGGCGATGCCGGTTCTGATTCCGGAGAGCCTGTTGAAAAAGGAGGGCGAGCTGGTCAACGGCTTTGCACCTGAGGTGGCGTGGGTCACGATGGGCGGCAGCGAGAAGCTCGAGGAGCGGCTGGCGTTCCGGCCGACGTCGGAGACGATGTTCTGCGACCACTGGTCGAGAGTTTTGCAGACGTACCGCGAGCTTCCGATGCTCTACAACCAGTGGTGTTCGGTTATCCGCTGGGAGAAAACAACGCGTCCGTTCCTGCGCAGCCGCGAGTTCTGGTGGCAGGAGGGGCATACCATCCACGAGACCGCAGAGGAGGCTAAGGCCGAGACCGAGCAGCAGCTCAACTGTTATGCGGACTTCTTTGAAAATGTGCTGGCAATCCCGGTTGTGCGTGGACGCAAGACCGACAAGGAGAAGTTTGCGGGTGCCGAAGCAACTTACACCGTCGAGTGTATGATGAAGGATCGCAAGGCGCTGCAAGGTGCGACGAGCCACTATTTTGGCGATAAGTTCTCCCGTGCATACAATGTGACCTTCACCGGCCGCGACAATAAATTGCAGTATCCGTTCCAGACGTCCTGGGGTTCGACAACGCGCATGATCGGTGCCGTTATCATGGCGCACGGCGATAACAACGGCCTTGTGCTGCCGCCGAAGATTGCGCCGGTTCAGGTCGTGGTGCTGCCGATTGCGATGCACAAGGAAGGCGTACTGGCTGCGGCGAGTGCGCTGCGCGACCGGCTGGCTGCGGCGGGGGTCCGTGTGAAGATGGATGACAGCGACAATTCAATGGGTTGGAAGTGCGCACAGTATGAGATGAAGGGTGTGCCGGTGCGTGTAGAGATCGGCCCGCGCGACATCGAAGCGGGGCAGTGCGTCCTTGTCCGCCGCAACGACGGCGAAAAAACCGTGGTGAAGCTCGACGAGCTGGAAGCGGCGGTGCAGGAGCAGCTTGCGCTGGTACAGAAGGGGATGTACGAAAAGGCACTGAAAAACGTGCAGGAGAACACCTACGAAGCACATTCGCTGGAGGAAGCGAAGCAGCTTCAGGCCGAACATGGCGGCTTTATCAAGACCATGTGGTGCGGCGAGCTCGAATGCGAACTGAAGATGAAAGAAGAAGGCGGGATGTCGTCCCGTTGTATGCCGCTGCACCAGGAGCATTTTGATGACAAGTGTGCGATCTGCGGCAAGCCTGCAAAGCACTCTATCTATTGGGGTATTGCATATTAAATGATGATAAAGAGCACAGGGAATGTGAAATGATCCCGAAAAGTTAGACAAATAATCTTGATAATAATTGTTCAAGTAGCGAAAGGGCTTGCTGCCTGTGAAGCGTAGGCGGCAGGCCCTGTAGCTTTGCCTTAATCCTGCGGTTGTTATAGAGCCGCACCGCACACTTCGACAAGCAGATTCGATGATAACCGCAGCCAATTGATTCAGCGGTTACGAAAGATGAAGGCTGAAATGATCGTCCTCAAAAAGGAAGAATGTGTGCAAGAAATCCATCAGGGGCATCTTGCACGCGCAATCCTTGTCCGCAGGCGCCGCAGTCTGCTGCGCAGACTGCGCACCAAAAAAGGAAGACACGCATCTGCGTGTCTTCCTTTTTTGGTGCGAGTGGTGATACAGGACTTTTTGAAAAAGCCAGTAATATCAACGGTTTTCAAGGCGGACGAGTAGCAAATAACTTGTATATATCCCCTTTTC
>CAKUJA010000052.1 GCA_934661135.1 uncultured Oscillospiraceae bacterium | reverse complement strand
TATGGAGCTTTCGCCGCCCCGGCGGAAGCGTAATGCAGCAGCCTTCTTCTGACGAGGCGGCGATTCTTTTCTTTCTCCGAAAAGAGAAAGAAAAGAATGGGGGCGCAAACGGTCTCTTTTGGCGCCCCAAAAAGAAAATGCCGTCCATGCCCCTTATCTGAAGGAGAAACGGAAACGGGTTCACAAAAATCTCTCCGTCGAAAGGAGAAAAAAGGACTGTGGCTCCCGCCACAGTCCTTTCAGCGTGTCGAAAAAGTCTTTTCGCCCCGCTGCCCGTCCAGCTTTTCAAACTTAAAAAGTTTGAAAAGCTGCTTGATTGAACGCGAAGGGGGCTCTTTGCCCCCTTCACTCTTCCCCTGCGGCTCTGTCTCAAAACTGCATTTCATCGTTTTTTGACAGTCCTTTCCCTCATATCTTTATCAGTTCAATACTCCCGCCGTCCTCGAGCGTCTTTCCCTCCAACAGCAGCAGCTTTTCCGCAAGCAGCTTGGAAAGTCCACTCAAAATCGCCGCTGACGCAATCAGCTCCACCGTGTCCTCCACGGCCAGCTCCGTCACGACCTCATGGTCGAGCATCGCGGCCGCCGTCAGCTTCACCTGGTCGATAAAATACCGTGCGCACTTCCGGTGCCGCCGCACATATGCGGTATACATCTCACGCACGGTCTCCTCCGGCAGATTGCCCGGCAGCAGCGTTTGCAGCATCGACAGCCGCAGGCTTTGCTTCAGCGTGCAGATCATAATCAAATACGCAATATGTATCCGGTAATACCGCTTCTTGCGCGGCTCCGGCAGCAGCTTCGTGCGCACATAGTTGTTGATCGCCGCCGGCGTAATCGTCTGTGTCTGCTTCGCTTCCGGCGGCAAATAGCGCAGATATTGCTGCAAAAGCTGCACCACCTGCTCCATATACAGTCCAAAATCCGGGATCTCCTCCCAGTCCGGCAGCCGGTACTGCCCGAGATACTGCTCCCACCGCCGCAGCTTCCCAACAATCAGATCATTGTCATATTCCATCGGTTCACACACCTTTCCCTGTCAGTATACCAGATTTCAGCCGAATTGCAAGATGTAAACATTCAGTGAATCCGTTGACTTTGTATCTTATGTGTGCTAATCTAATATCGAAAATCAGATGTAGAAAGAAGCACGCCTATGTTTACAATTGCCACAGACACCTCCGCCAATCTCCCCACCGCCTACCTGCAAGCGGAGCAGATCGCCGTCATTCCCTTCACCTTCCATACCGAGCGCGGCGAGCAGATCTGCATGGATCTCGGCACGTTCGACGCGAAGGAGTTCTATGCGCGGATGCGCAAGGGTGAAAAAGTCACCACCTCGCAGATTCCGCCGCAGCGCTTTCTCGACGCGCTCACGCCGATTCTCGCGCGCGGTGAAGATGTCCTGTTTGTCAGTATGTCCTCCGGCGTCAGCGGCTCCTATGCCTCCGGCATGATGGCCGCACAGCAGCTCCGTGAGGAGTTCCCCGACCGAAAAATTCTCTTTGTCGACACCTACGCCGCCTCGCTCGGCGAAGGACTTCTTGTCATGCGTGCGGCCGATTGCCGCCGCGAGGGCAGGAGCATCGACGAAACCTATACGCTCCTGCGCGCCCTGCGACACCGTATGGGGCAGATCTTTACCGTCGGCGACCTGCGCTACCTCCGCAAAACCGGCCGCCTGTCCAATCTCGAAGCCGCCGTCGGCACCGTCCTTCAAATCAAGCCGCTGCTCAAAGGCGACCCGGAGGGCAAGATCGTCTGTTTTGCCAAGCTGCGTGGGCGCCAGCGCGCAATCGAAGCCATCGCCCAGCGCTATGAGGCGCTTGTCGTCGACGCCGATCAGCAAACGGTCGGCATCGCCCATGCCGATTGTGAACCAGACGCGCAGATTCTCGCCGCCATGCTCCGCCGCAGCAGCCATCCGCCAAAGGACATTCTCATGGTCGACTACGAACCCGTCACCGGCTCCCACGTCGGCCCCGGCGCCCTCGCGCTGTTCTTCCTTTCAGACGACAAGGTTCGCACCATCTGATCCTCGAGCCATATAAACAGCCCCGGCGCCGAAGGCGCCGGGGCAGATCTTTTTTTCCTTCACCAAATTCTGACCCAAAAAGCACCCCCGAATGTAGGACAATAGACCTGCATCCGGAGGTGCTTTTTGATCGGTTACTGTTTGCCTCGCGTCACGATAAATTTGAATTTATCCGCGCGGAAATATTCCACTGCGTAGATCAGCGGTGCGCCGCAGATGTCGTTGACCGTCGCCCGCAGCAGCAGCAGCGGCGTCCCAACCGGCACCTTTAAGATCTCCGCGTGCTGCTCGTTCGCGCAGACCGGTGTAATCTCCGTCACGCTCCCGCCGATTTTCACCTCAAAATTCGTCTCAATATAGTCATAGAGCGAAATCTCCTGCTCCGTCAGCTCCAAAAATGCCGTCGCCAGCCGCGGTGCGAGATAGTCCTTCGTCAGCACCACTGGCACGCCGTCCGCCGTACGCACACGCGTGCAGAGCATAATATCCATTTCCGGCTCCGTTTTCAGCGCCTTTGCCGCCGTCTCGTCCGCCTTGACGATCTCCTTCTTGAAATACGAAACGCCCGGCTCCCGCCCGGAGTAGCGGATCATCTCCGTCACCGAATAGTTGATGTTCAGCGTATCGTCAATGTGGTCGCTGTTGCACGCCACAAACGTGCCGCGCCCCTGCATTGAGACAATAATCCCCTCTGTTTTGAGTGCATTCAGCCCCTCCCGCAGCGATAAGCGTCCAATTTGCAGTCGTTCAGACAGATCCACCTCCGTTGGAAGACGGTCGCCCGCCTGAAGTCCGTTCTGTTTGATATACTCGAGAATTTTTGCCTTTGCATTGACATATGCCAGCATGGGAAACCTCCTTCTCCTCTCCCGTTCTTACGCCGTCGGCGCTCCCGCAGATCCCGCCGCGTGTTCCGAAGTCTCTCGGCTTCGCCGTATCCCGCGTGCAGACCGCATCCGCACCCTGCTGGACTGTTCGTCAATGGCGGACAGTTTTTGCCGCGCCATCTCCTGTTTCGTCCCGTGCAAGCGTGTCGCACAATTAGTATAAACGATTCTTTTCCGAAATGCAACGAAAATATCATATGACTTAAAAAATTCATCAGATCATTATTCCAAATCACCTGATTTCCGTAAAAATATACCGATTCCTCCTAAAACTATGATAAATTACAGCGAATATACCCATGAAAAAATTCAGCGTTTTTTACGAATCCCTGCTTCCGCGCACTTCCTCTTTTCCAGAAAATGCTTGGAAACGCAAGGCGTTTTTGCACTGGTAACATTGACGAAAAACCGTCCCATCCCTGTGTTTTCCCTGTGCAGGCTGCAAAAAAACAGTTGCAAAGCAAAAATGTTGATGATAAAGTGAATTCATCAGATGATTCCGAACCAAAGTCATATTAGTTTTCTTTTACTTTCCTCCGCTCATTCGGGATCACGTGCAAACTATGAAGGAAAAGGATGTGTGATTGCATGAAGGAACTGATGTACGAATTCATGGCGCCGAACGCCGCACTGACCGATCTGGAAGATGCCTGCCGCAAAACGCTGAGCGCCGGCTGCGCGGGCATCTGCGTGCCGCAGTGGTTCGTCTCCGCAGCCAAACAGTCGCTCGGCGGCGCGGCCAAGGTTGCAACGCTTGTCGGTCTGCCCGGCGGCACGACCTCCTCGTTCGCCAAATACGCCGAAACCAAGCAGGCCATCGCAAACGGCGCCGATGTCGTCCTCGTCACGGTCAACATGGCGCTTTGCGCCGCAGGCGACTTCGCCGCCGCCAAAAATGACCTCGTCGCTTCCATGGCGCCCGCCAAAAAGCACGGCTGCGCCGCAGCCGTCGTCGACGCCGACGCGCTCAATGCCGCCCAGCTTCTCGAAACCGGCAAGCTCTGCATGGAAGCCGGTGTCACAGCCGTCTACGTGACCAATGCCTGTGAAAAATGTATCGCGGCGCTGCTCGACGCCGGCATCCCGGCCGGCACCTTCGGCAAACACCGCGCCGCCAACGCGGCCTGCTGCGTCGGCGCCATCTGACCCGTTCATTCTGAATCAGGAGGTACTCTTTTATGAAAGCAGTTGTGAAATACGGTTACGGCAAGGGTGAAACGGAGCTGCGCGACGTGCCGATCCCCGAAATCGGCGACGACGATCTGCTCATCGAGGTCAAGGCCGCGGGCGTCTGCGGCTCCGACATCGCGTTCGATAACGGCCAGCATAAGGAAATTCTCAACCCGCCCGTCATTCTCGGCCATGAGTTCTCCGGCGTTGTCGCCAAGGTCGGCAAGAACGTCACCAAATGGAAGGTCGGCGACCGCGTTGTCTCCGACAACACCGGCGAGGTCTGCGGCGAGTGCTATGCCTGTAATACTGCCGACTTCCTCTCCTGCCCCGAGCGTAAGGGCATCGGCTACGGCATGGACGGCGGCTTCACCAACTACGTCAAAATTCTCGGCAAGACGCTCGCCCGCGTCCCGCACAGTCTCATGCGCATCCCCGACTGCATGAGCTTTGAAGAAGCCGCCATCCTCGATCCCGCCTGCAACGGCTATATGGCCGTCGTGCAGGAGGCAAAGGTCATGCCCGGCGACTTCGTGGCCGTTTTCGGCGTCGGCGCGCTGGGTCTGTTCTCCATTCAGGCCGCGCGTGCCGCCGGTGCCGCGAAGATCATCGCCATCGCCCTCTCGTCCGACGGCGACAGCCGCTTTGAAATGGCAAAGCACTGCGGCGCGACCCACATCGTCAAGTCCGACCTCGAGGACTGCCGCGAGACCGTGATGAAGATCACCAACGGTGAGGGCGTGAGCTGCGTGGTCGACGCCGCCGGCGTCAACGTCGTGATGAAGTCCTGCCTTTCCATCGTCCGCACTGCCGGCATCATCGTCAAAATCGGCTACGACCACAATCCCTACAACAACTCCCTCGATCCCTTCATCGACGGCGCAATCGCCCTCAAGGGTCACTTCGGCTACGACTGGGTCTCCTGGCGTAATGTGATGAATCTCGTCGAGGCCGGCAAATTCGACCTCAAGTGCATGATCTCGCACAAGATGCACGTCTCCGAGTTCCGCGAAGCGTTCGACATGGTGCGCCGCAAGGAGTCCATCAAAATCATTCTCTACCCCGAAGCACTGTAAGAAGGAGGCTTTCACTTTGGAAATTTACATCTGTGCCGACTTTTCGCAGGACGGCATTGAGCTGCTCAAAGCAGCCGGCCATACCGTCCGCACCGGCGGCTGGGGTTACACCAGCCAGATCCTCACCGAGGATGAACTGATCGCCGAGCTTGGCAGCGCGGAAATCCTCTTTGTCGGCTATGAGCCAGTCACGCGCAAGGTGCTCGAGCAGTCCCACCTCAAGGCTGTTTTCTCCATTCGCGGCGGTGCCCGCGCCAATATCGACGTCGACGCCGCAACCGAGCTCGGCATCCCGGTTTTCTGCACCTTCGGCCGCGAAGCGCTCCCGGTTGCCGACTTCACCATGGGTCTCATTCTGAGCCTTGCCCGCAAAATCGCCCGCGCCAACGCCGAGCTGCACGAGGGTGTCTTTACCGCCCCGGCAGGCGACTTTGGCAGCGACAAGGACGTTATCTGGGACATGAACCCCGAAGGCCCGTGGCAGTCCCGCAAGGGCATCGAGCTTGAGGGCAAAACCCTCGGTCTGATCGGCTTCGGCACCGTCGGCAAACAGGTCGCCCAGCGTGCCAAAGGCTTCGATCTCGACGTGCTCGTCTACGATCCCTACCAGAGCGAGGAAGCCGTCGCCGCCCACGGCTGCAAGAAGGTCGAGCTGAACGACCTCCTCTCCGCCGCCGACATCATCAGCTTCCATGCCAAGGTCTCCGACGCAAATAAAAACATGATCAGCTATGACCAGTTCAGCCGGATGAAGCAGGGCGTTTTCATCGTCAACACCGCCCGCGCCGGCCTGATGGACGAACAGGCGCTCCGCGCCACGCTCCGCAGCGGCAAGCTCGGCGGCCTTGCGCTCGATGTGTTCCACGCCGAACCCATCAAGCGCGACGACGAATATTTCAGCTATCCCAACGTCATCCTCACGCCGCATATCGCCGGCGCCGGGCGCGACGTCATCTACCTGCAATCCGTCATGCTTGTCAATGATCTGATGCTCTATCTCGCGGGCGGCCATCCGCGCACAATCGTCGACAAGGCCGTTTTTGCACACGAAGGGAGGAACTGATATGCCGCTGGTAAAGACAACCGATCTGCTTGCCGACTGCAAGCAAAATCACTACGCGGTCGGCGCATTCAACATCAACGGGCTCGACCAGCCGCAGGCGCTCATCCGCCGCGCCGAGGAGCTTGGCGCGCCGCTGATCGTTGTAGAGCCGGGCGTCATCGAAAAATACGTCAACTTTGAAGATTTCGTCGCTGTCACCCGCCGTGCCGCGCGTGACGCAAGCATCCCGGTCTCCATCCATCTCAGCCACGGTCTCGATCTCGAGCAGGTCGAGCGCGCGGCCAGAGCCGGCTTCACCTCCGTCATGTACGACGGCTCCAAATTCCCCTTCGACGAAAACGTTGCCAACACGCAGAAGGCCGTCGCCATCGGCCGTCGCTACGGCGTCGCCGTCGAAGGTGAGCTAGGCGCGCTGGCTTCCAGCTTTGCCGATATCTCCGAAACCATGACCGACCCGGAGAAGGCGCGCGAATTTGTCGCCAAAACCGGCGTCGACATTCTGGCCGTCTCCATCGGCAACAGCCACGGCTTCTATAAGGGCACGCCGCATCTCGATTTCAAGCGTCTTGCCGAAATCCGCGAAGCCATCCGCGCATATCCCTGCTATCTGACGCTCCACGGCGGCAGCGGCATTTCCGAGGAGGGCTTCCGCACCTGCATCGCCGAGGGCATCACCAAAATCTGCATCTATACCGAGATGTGCTCTCTGGGTCGTAAAAAGGCCGAGCGCTGGCTTTCGGAGCACCGCGACTATACCGGCAATTACGACACCTGCGACCTCATCGCGGCCACGCTCACCGGCTTCACCGCCTCCGAGGAGCACTGCATGAACGTATTCGGCAGTGCCGGGCGCAGTCCGAGCATCCCCGCGCTTGCCGATGCCGTCCCGGAAAACCGCGACATCGGCCCCGCCTATCCCTCGCTCGTCGCGGAAAATCCAGGCTTCCGATCCACCGGCAAGTTCTGGGACGAAATCTGATTCCAACCTCAACTTGAAAGGAGCGGCACACTATGTGGTTTATGGGCATCGACATGGGCACCTCCGGCTGCAAGGCCGTCGTATTCGACGAGCGCTGGCAGATCGCTGCGCAGGCCTATCGGGAATACCCGATGCACTTCCCCGGCGAGGGGCTGCTGGAGCTGGACGCCGAGCTGGTCTGGCAGGCGATCTGCGCCGTCATCCGCGAAGCGAACGACAACGCTGCGCAGCCGGTCGGCGCGCTGGCCGTCTCCGCAATCGGCGACGTCATCATCCCTGTCGACCGCGACGGAACTCCGGTGCGCCGCTCCATCATTGATTTTGACCCGCGCGGCGGCGACCAAATTCGCCGCTTCTCCGACGCCTACGGCCGTCAGGCGTTCTTCGACCGGAGCGGAATGCCGCCGCTGTATATCGGCAGCCTTGCCAAAATTCTCTGGATTCAGGAGCACGAACCGGACGTTTTCGCAGCCGCGGCGCGCTGGGCAACCTACGAGGATTTCCTCGTCCAAAGGCTCGGCCTTCCGCCCACGGCCAGCGAGTCCGAAGCCGCCCGCACCATGCTGTTCGACCTCCGCCAACGCGACTGGGCGGACGATCTGCTCCGCCGCATCCCGCTCACGCGCGAGCAGCTCCCCGCCGCCGTCCCGTCCGGAACGGTCATCGGCCAGCTTCCCGCGGCCATGCAGCGCTCGCTCGGCTTCCGCGCACCGGTCACGGTCGTTGCCGGCGGCCACGATATGGTCTGCGCCGCGGTCGGCGCAGGTCTCGACGAGACGCACCCGGAGGAAGCCGTCGACATCGCCGGCACCATCGAGGGTCTTGTCTGCGCCCTGCCGCAGGCCAATACCTGCCCGGCCATGCTGGAAAACTGCTTCCCCTGCTATCCCGCCACCAGCGGCTATGTCACCTTCTCGGTCAACCTGACCGCCGGCTGCATCGTCCGCTGGTACCGCGACCGCATCAACCCCGAGGAAGCCGCGTGGTGCAAGGCAAACGGCAAAAACTTCTACGACTATATGCAGCGCAGGGTCGATCCCGCCGCGCCCGGCTCGCTGCTGTTCCTGCCGCACTTCTCCGGCAGCGGCAATCCGTTCTTCTGTGCCGAAGCGCTCGGCGCGATCTACGGTCTGACGCTCGACACCACCCGCGAGGACATCGCCCGCGCCATGGTCGAGGGTCTTGCCTATGAGCTGCGCCTGCATCAGGACGCGCTTGCCAACGCCGGCATCCGTCTCAAGTCCATCCGCGCTGTCGGCGGCGGCGCTGCAATCGACCGCCAGCTCCAGCTCAAGGCGAACATCACCGGCCTTCGCGTCATCAAGGGCGCGGTCGCCGAATCGTCGGCGCTCGGCGCCGCGGCCTATGCCGCATACGGCGTCGGCGCGCTGCAAAATCCGGCGCACGCCTACCGCGTCGTACAGGCGCAGGAGACCGTATTCGAGCCGGATACCGCCGCTCACGCCCGCTTCTCCCCCTGTTTCGAGCAATATCGACATCTGGCCTATGCCATCCATGGTCTGGATATGCAGCGCGCGGAGCAGTCCACTACAAGGTAAAGGAGGAATCCCCGATTGGAAGACATCATTCTCGAGATGCAAAACATCGGTAAGACATTTTCCGGCGTCAATGTGCTCCGAGACATCAATATCCAGCTCAAAAAAGGCGAGGTTCTTGCCCTGATGGGTGAAAACGGCGCCGGAAAGTCGACACTGATCAAAATCATCAGCGGCTATCACCAGCCAGACGCCGGCGGGGAGCTTCGCGTCCACGGCAAACCGGCCGTCTTTCAAAAACCGAAGGACTCCATGGACGCGCACATACATACGATCTATCAGGAGCTAACGCTCTGCCCGGATATGACCGTCGCAGAGAACATCGTCATCGACAAGCAGGATCGTTTCCCCGGCGTGCTGACGCACCAGCGCCAGTATGCCGACCTCGCCCGCGACGCGCTCGCCCGTCTCGGGCAGGACATCAATCCGCACACCTACGTGCGCAACCTCTCCATCGCCCAGCAGCAGATCGTCGAGATCGCCAAGGCCATCTCCGCCGACGCGGAGCTCATCATCATGGATGAGCCGACGTCCTCTATCTCCGAAAAGGACGCGGAGCACCTGCTGAAGATTGTCTGTGACCTGCGCGATGCCGGCATCTCCGTCATCTACATCTCCCACCGGATGCACGAAATCTTCCAGATCGCCGACCGCATCTGCGTCCTGCGCGACGGCAGTCACGTCGCCACGGTCGACGCCGCCGCCACAACCCAGCAGGAGCTTATCAACATGATGGTCGGCCGCAGTCTCGACAACGTCTACGTCAAAGCCGGCGTCGAGCTCGGCGAGGTCATCCTCGACGTGCGCGGTCTCTGCTCCGATGTCTTTCAGGATGTCTCCTTCACGGTGCGCCGCGGCGAAATCTGCGGCATCGGCGGTCTCGTCGGTGCCAAGCGCACCGAGGTGCTCGAGTGCCTGTTCGGAATGCGTCCGATCACCGGCGGCGAGATCTTCGTCTACGGCAAACCCTACCGCCCGCGCTGCGAAAAAGACGCCATCGCGCAGGAGATCGCCTTCGTCACCGAGGATCGCAAGAAAAACGGTCTGGTGCTCTGCCTGCCGGTGCTCGACAACATCAATATTGTCAACGCCGACAAGATCTGCGCCAAGCGCGGCCTGCTGAACTACAAGCAATTCCGCACCATCGCGGAAAAATACCGCAAAGCGCTGAACATCCGCCTTGCCAACGTGAACCAGCCGGTCTCCACACTCTCCGGCGGCAATATGCAGAAGGTCGTCATCGCCAAATGGATGGAGATGCAGCCGCAGATCATCCTGTTCGACGAGCCGACCCGCGGCATCGACATCGGCGCCAAGGCCGAAATTTACAGCATCATGTCGGAGTTCGCCAAGCAGGGCGCAGCCATCGTCATGGTCTCGTCCGAAATGCCGGAGCTCATCAGCGTCACCGATAAAATCGTCGTCATGTGCGAAGGCCGCATGACCGGCACCGTCGCCCACGCGGACGCCACGCAGGAGGGCATCATGCTGCTGGCCTCCACCAGACGTGTGCAAGAAGGAGTATAAGAGATGAAGAAAAAAAGAAGTGTCGGCCAAATTCTGGTCGAGTTCCGCACGATTCTGATTCTGATCGTGCTCGTCGCCGTTTTCACCTATCTCAAGCCGGTCTTTCTCAACGGCAACAATCTGCTCAGTATGCTCAAACGCATGAGCTATGTTGCCATTACCGCCTTCGGCATGACGTTTCTGCTCACGCTCGGCGTGTTCGATATGTCCGCCGGCTCGCTCGCCGCGCTCACCGGCGTTGTTCTGGCCTATGGTCTGAACAAGGGTGTCTCCGTTGCGATCATGCTGCCCGCGGTCATCGTCATGGCCGTGCTCTGCGGTCTCCTCAACGGCGTCATCATCGTCAAGGGCAAAATTCCGGCCTTCCTCACCACGCTTGCCACAATGAACATCCTCCGCGGCCTTGCGCAGACGATCACCTCCGGCCGCACGGTCTCCATCAAGATCAAGGGCGTTACCGACTTCTTCGGCAACGGCATGGTGTTCGGTGTCATTCCCACGCCGGTCATCATCATGCTGGTGTTCTTCGCCATCGCGCTGTTCCTGTTTTATAAAACGAAATTCGGTTTCTACTGCCGCTGCATCGGCGGCAACGGCGAGTCCGCCAAGGTCGCCGGCATCGCGGTCGACCGCATCCAGATGGCGGCCTTCGCCATGATGGGCTTCTGCTCCGGCATCGCCGGTCTGATCCTCGCGGGTCTGATGAACGCCGGTATGCCGAGTCTCGGCCAGGATCTTGCCATGGACGGCATCGCCTCCGCAGTCCTCGGCGGCACGGCCATCTCCGGCGGTCTCGGCACCATGTGGGGCACCATCGCCGGCACGCTCATCATGGCGATTTTGAACTCCGGCCTGTCCCTGCTCGGCGCGCAGTCCGACGTTCAGCTCCTTGTCAAGGGCTTCGTCATCATCTTCGCCATCCTGATGGACAACGCGCTCAAATCCCGCAAAACCGTCCAAAAGAGCTGACCGGTGCCGGCCGCGTCCTCCGTCGTTTCGTAAAATTTGATATAAGGAGAGAGTTTTATGCTGAAAAAAGTTCTGGCTATCCTGCTCGCACTTCTCACGCTGTGCAGTCTCACCGCCTGCGCCGCTTCCGGCACCAAAGAGACTGCTTCCCAACCCTCCGACGCTTCCGGCACCAACGAAACCGACTCCCAATCCTCCGCCGCAGTGCTCACCGATTTCGATGATCCCGCGCTGTTTGAGTACCTGATCCCGAAGGGGCAGACCTGCGACCTCAACGACTACTACAACGACCTCGGCGTCGAGTGCGAGATGTCCATCCGCGCCGGCGGCGGCAGCGTCAAATGGCTCGGCGGCGGCAATGTCCCGCTGCCCACTCCGTCAAAGAAATACACCATCGGCTTCTCTGTCTATTACACGGTCGACGAGGTCGGTGCGATGTACCTCGAGGCCATGAAGGACGCCGCCTCGGAGATCGGCGTCGAGCTGCTCGTCAATGACGCCGACTACGATCAAAACCTGCAAAATCAGGCCATGGAGCAGTGGATTTTGCAGGAGGTCGACGCTGTCATTATGACGCCCTGCGATTTCTACGCCTGCAAAGACGGTCTCGACGCGCTGCATGAAGCCGGTATCCCGGTCATCACGCTCGACGCGCCGCCCTGCGCCGGCGAGGTCGATGCCTGCGTCGTCTACGACGGCGTCGAGCAGGGTCGTCAGGCCGGGGAAGCGCTCGAGCAGTACCTTCTCGCACAGGGCAGCGACATGACTGGCAGCATCTACTACGGCACGCTCCCCTTCATTCACCCCAATGCCGTCACGCGCGAGCTTGGCTTTATGGAGGTCTTTGACAAATACCCCGGCATCACGGTCAAGGCGCTCACCGGCGAAGGCCCCGAGGATCACTATACCGCCTTCGAGGGCATCCTCTCCGCCGACGATTCCATTCTCGGTCTCTGGGGTCTCTACTCCTCGGCCACCTACGGCATTATGAACGTCGTCAAGGCCTCCGGCAAGTCCTATCCGATCACCTCGGTCGACAACGACCGCGTCATTCTCGAGGGCATCTACAACGGCGAGGTGCTCGGCTCGAGCTGCTATTCCGCCATCGAAGGCTCCCGCCTTGCCATGATGCTCACAATCAACCTGCTCGAAGGGCAGCAGATCCCGGCGCTCGTCTACCAGACCAACACCATGGTCACCCGCGACAATGTCGAGGAGATGTTCCCGGTCTACTACGGCGCCGGCCGCACGCTGGCCGACTATATGGCCGGCAACGACTGACCCTTCCCCGCAATCCCAACCCCCGCGTCAACCATTGCAGTCCCGTTCCTCATCGCGTCTTTACCCCGGTAAATTTCAACCATAAATAACGATTTAGGGAGGACAACGAAATGAAAAAATGGATCGCATTGCTTCTCGCGCTGGTTCTGGCGCTGGGTCTTGCCGCTTGCGCGGCTTCCCCCGCCGAAGAATCCACGCCCCCCGCAGACAACACCGCCACCGATTCCACCCCCGCAGACAACACCCAGGAGCAGACGCCCGCCACGCCGGACGAACCCGCCCCGGCTCCGACCGAAAATCCGAACGAAGCCGACTTCGTTGACTATCCCGACCAGAGCTGGGACATCAACGAATACTACACCAGCAAGGGTGTCGAGTGTGACGTCACCGTCCGCGGCAACGGCCGCGTCGTCAGCGTCCCCGACACGTTCACCACGCCGATGCCCACCGCCAATGAAAACTATACCATCGGCTTCTCGCTCTACTACTCAGTCGACGAGGTCGGCGCCATGATTATGGACACCATCACCAAGGCCGCCGCGGAAGTCGGCGTCACGCTGCTCACCAACGACGCCAACTACGACCAGAACCTCCAGAACCAGGCCGTCGAGCAGTGGATTCTGCAAGGCATCGACGGTGCCATCATCTGCCCCTGTGACTTCTATGGCGTGCAGGGCTCCCTCGATGCGCTCGAAAAGGCCGGCATCCCCGTCGTCGTGTTCAACCCGGCGCTGTCCGGCTCGTTCGATGCCGTCGTCATGTCCGAATGCTGTGAGCAGGGCGCGCTGGCTGCGCAGCTCCTCATCGACCATCTGAAGGAAACCGGCTCCGATATGAAGGGCGTCGTTGTCTATCAGACGCTTCCCTTCGTCCATCCGAACGCCGCCACCCGCTCCAAGGGCTTCATCGACGCCTTTGCCGACTATCCCGACATCGAGATCGTCGAGCTGACCGGCACCTCCCCCGAAGATCACTACACCGCCTTTGAAGGCGCGCTGCTGAACTACGGCGACGAGCTGATCGGTGCGTTCGGTCTCTACTCCTCGGCCACCATCGGCATGATGAACGCTGCCAAGGCCAACGGCTCCGACGTGCCCATCACCTCCATCGACAACGACAAGGTCATCCTCGAGGGCATCTACAACGGCGACCTGCTCGGCTCCTGCTGCTATTCCTCCACGGCGCCGATCAAGTGGTGCCTGAGCCAGCTTGTCAATAAGCTCAACGGCGCGGAAATCCCCTCCGTCATGTTCTATTCCAACACGCTCGTCACGAAGGATAACGTCGAGGAGATGTTTGAATTCTACTACGACGGCAAGACCCTTGCCGACTACATCGCCGGCGCCGTCGACTAAACCGTTTCTGTCTCTCGCGCAAATGCCGCTCCCCTCTCGCGCGAAAGACTCCATTCCGGCAGCGGCGCGCCTGCCAGATTGTGCGCCGCTGCCCCATCTTTTGAAATGAGGTATTCTTCCATGAAGCACATTCCCGAACTCATCGTCATGCTCACCCACAACGACCGCACCGTCCCCGACGCCATCGAGGTCTTTGAAGCCGCCAAATCCTCCAAAGCGAAATTCTGGGGCTTCAAAGAGGTCGGCATCCCGGAGGAGGAGATGAAAGATCTCGTCGCCCGCATGAAAGCCGCCGGCAAAACCACGTTCCTCGAGGTTGTCGACTATACCGAAGCCGGCTGCGTCGCCGGCGCGGAGATCGGCGCGCGCTGCGGCTTCGACGTCCTCATGGGCACCATGTACTTCGACTCCGTCAAGGCCGTGGCTGACCGGGCGGGCATGAAATATATGCCCTTCGTCGGCCGGATCTCCGGCCGTCCCTCCGTGCTGGACGGCACAATTGAGGGCATGATTGAAGAAGCCAATACGCTCGTCGATACCAAGGGCGTCACCGGCTTCGACCTGCTCGGCTACCGCTTCACCGGCGACGCCGTCAAGCTCAACGCGGAGTTCGTCCGCCACGTCCGCGGCGATGTCTGCCTTGCCGGCAGCGTCGCGTCGTTCCAGCGGCTCGACGAGGTCAAGGCCACCGGCGCGTGGGCGTTCACGATCGGCGGCGCGTTCTTTGAACGGAAATTCGGCGACTGCTCCTTCGGCGAGCAGATCGACATCGTCATCGACTACATGAACCGATAACCAAAAAACACCGCTGCCGCGCACTGCGGCAGCGGCCACGTCAAACTGTAAGGAGGATTCTTATGAGAGTATTGGCATTTGGCGCGCATCCCGATGATATTGAGTTCCGCATGGCCGGCACACTGGCCAAATACGCCGCCCGCGGCGATGAGGTCTATATGTGCGTCGCCACCGACGGTCAGATCGGCTCCTATGGCAAAACCCGCCAGGAGATCGCCGAAATGCGCCACAAGGAAGCGCAGGCGTCCTGCGATGTCATCGGCGCACACCTGATCTGGCTCGGCTATGAGGACGAAATGCTGTTCGACAACCGCGAAACGCGCATGGCCTTCATCGAAGCCGTCCGCATCGCCCGCCCCGACGTCATCTTCGCCCCGCCCAAATACGTCGACTACAATCAGGATCACGACATCACCGGCTACCTTGCCTTTGAAGCGCGCGTCCTCGCCACGGTCAAGCTCATGGAGACCGCCCACCCGGTCATCGACCATCTCCCGCCGCTGTTCACCTGCACGGCGCTCGGCGGAATGCCTACCAAGACCAACCCGCAGTATTTTGTCGACATCACCGATACCTACGACACCAAAATTCAGATGATGAAGTGCCACGCCTCACAGGTCGGCGCTTGGTCGGCCGACGCATTCGGTGTCAGCTACCTCGACATGATCGATGCCGAAACGAAATTCTTCTGCGCCGCCTGCGGCACGCCGAAGGTGCAGCGCGTCGAAGCCTACACTCTCTCCACCGACTGGCCGATCATCGCCGGCGCGCATCTGCTTCTGCCGTAAGCCTTGCCGCAGTCTGCCGCACGCTGCCGCAGCGTACCGCAAATCCGCTGCCGCATTCCCGCCGCACCTCTGCCGCAGCGCTTGCCGCAGCCTGCCGCAACCCTGCTTTTTCTCGTTTTGTATATTTATTCATAAATATCGCATAAAACCAGCAGACACCCGGCGCTTTTGCCGCGTGCCTGCTGGTTGCCTTCTCCGCCGCAGCGGATTGCCTTCCCCTCCGGGGAAGGTGTCTGCGAAGCAGACGGATGAGGGTCTGGGAGCAGCAGCAGTACATCGTTACAACCTCCGATCTTCCACCGCACCCGTAGGGGTGGACGACTCTGTCCGCCCATCCCCGCCGCAGCGGATTGCCTTCCCCTCCGGGGAAGGTGTCTGCGAAGCAGACGGATGAGGGTCGGGGAGCAGTTGCAACACATCGGTACAACCGCCGATCTTCCACCGCACCCGTAGGGGCGGACGACTCTGTCCGCCCGCTTCTTCCTGTTTCCTCCGCGCCAAAGAAACGCTTTTTTGAACCCATTCTTTTCTTTCTCCTTCAGAAAGAAAAGAACGGTTTCAACCTGCCAAGAAAAGAAAGAGGGCATGGTGCCAACCGTAGTCCTGAATTTGACTCAAAAGATTTCGGACTTCCTCTGTCCGTCCCATCCATCCCTACCACCCGAAAGGTCTCTGCGCTCTGCGCATCGCCTTTCAGAAACGCCCGCGCTGCAAGATCGGTCAGCAGTCAACCGCCCGCCATCATCAAGATAGCGTGCGGCGCGTAGCTGCCGGCGGAGAGGTAATTTAGGGCGGGCAAACAAGACCAATTCAATGAGTTGTTACATGATGGCGGCATGGGACGTACGCCCGGTTTCGGAATTTCTCTTTCTTTTCTTCACCGGGCGCGGCGATTCTTTTCTTTCTCC
>CAKUJA010000051.1 GCA_934661135.1 uncultured Oscillospiraceae bacterium | reverse complement strand
TGGCCCGTTGGTCAAGTGGTTAAGACAGAGGCCTCTCACGCCTTTAACATCGGTTCGAATCCGGTACGGGTCACCACCTTTTTGGCGTGCATACAAAGTTGTTATCGACGGACTTCCGTCGTTAACATATATAGTTGGTGCTGATTGGTACGAGGGTCCACCTGTTCCCATCCCGAACACAGAAGTTAAGCTCGTATTCGTCGACGATACTTGCCGGGTGACTGGCTGGGAAAATAGATAGTGCCAACATATATATTCCTCCTTAGCTCAGCCGGTAGAGCATCTGACTGTTAATCAGGGGGTCGTTGGTTCGAGTCCAACAGGGGGAGCCATTGATTAGCCGTCACACCTGTGGCGGCTATTTCATTCTTTACCGGATGGGCCTTTAGCTCAGTTGGTTAGAGCAGCCGGCTCATAACCGGTCGGTCCTGGGTTCGAGTCCCCGAAGGCCCACCATAGTAACTCGATATAGGGGTATAGCTCAATTGGTAGAGCGGCGGTCTCCAAAACCGTAGGCTCAGGGTTCAAGTCCTTGTGCCCCTGCCAGCAAATAGCCAGTAATTGTTCTGATTACTGGCTATTTTCTATTGCTTTTGGCTATTTTTTGATGGAAAAAGTTCGAAAAACGCAACACCTAAAATTTTTCCCCCATTTTTCCCCCTTATCAGAAGCAGGTAACAGGTGGTTGACTATACTTCCAGATGGTTATAAAAGGCTTGCATTCGCATGGCACTTTCCTGCCGCATTTTCTGTGTGACATGCCCGTAGACATCAAGTGTAAACTGTGCCGTAGCATGGCCTAAATTGGCCTGCACTGTTTTAATGTCGTCGCCAGTGTACAATGAGGTTACTGCGAAGCTGTGACGCAGATCATGAAAGCGAACATCTGAGGGAATTTTGGCTCTTTCAATCACGGACTTGAAGTGCTTTACGACTGTTCTGCGAACAAGATTTTTGCCAAGTGCGTCTGTGAACACCAGGTTCCATTTGTTTTCCCAGCCTGCTCCGACAATTTGCTTGTTTGCATTTTGCTGTTGCTGCTCATCTTTTAGAGCTTCCATTACAACCGGTGCAGGGGATAGCACTCGATACTTTCCGCTCTTGGGTGTTTCCAGAAAGTACACGCCGTCTTTGCATTGAAGCTGCTGCTTGATGGTGATCTGTCCGGTCTTGAAATTAACGTTGTCCCAGGATAGACCTAGCAGCTCGCCTTGACGCATGCCGGTAAACATCGCAACGATAAACAGGTTATCGTATGCGTCCTTCTTCGCTTCCTTCAGCATTCGGGCGATTTCCTCTGGCTCCAAGGGCTTGATTTCCGGCCGAACGACTTTGGGAAGTTTGCAGCCGGCGGTCGGGTTCTTGTGAATATAACCATTTGAAATTGCCTGCTCTAAGGCGGCATGGAGAACGCCGTGTATGTTCTTTACCGTTTTTGGCGCCAGCCCTGATTTTGTAAGGGAGTTATAAAAGAGCTGAATTGTATGTGTGTCCAGATCCTCCAGTTTTGCAGCACCGAGACGCGGAATCAGGTGCTTCTTGATTTGCTTTGAGTAGTTGCTTACTGTGAGCGGCTTCCAATCTGCAGTATATTCTGAGATCCACGTATTCAGCCACTCGCCAACTGTCAGCTTACAAGAGGGCAGGTAGGTACCGGTATCAATCGACGTTGTGATCTCTTTTAGTCTCTTAGCAACCTCGCGCTGCGTTTTTCCGCTGATACTTTTTTGAATCTGCTTGCCTGTGCCGAGATCAATCCCGACAGTGTATCTTGCTTCGTAGTAGGTATAGGCTTTTCCGTTTATAACTTTCTCTTTTTTTCGGATGGAGCCCATTCCGGCGACAGACTTTCTTCCAGATGCTTTGCTTTGCGACATAAATACGCTCCTTTCGATGCCGCATAGCAGGTACAAATCAATCATACCACGAATGAACCCAAATCACAAGATGATATGCTTCAGCCGTTGCGCAGATACTCTGTGAAAGCATCTAAAGGGATTTTATATGTGCGCCCAATTCGGATGCTTCTGATTTTCCCTGAACGCACTAGTTCATAGGCCGTGTTATGGCTGATGGAGAGCAATACCTGCAGGTCTTTTACATGTAGAATCTGAGGAAGCTGATCTTTTTTTAATTCTTCTTCGTTCATAAATACCTCGATTTTATTTGATGCAGCCTTTCTCGAAATAATGAGAAGGCTGTTTTTGCTTTATAAGCCATCCGGCAGTCCGTTCCTACGCTCCGGTCAAGAGCGCGTATTGCAGTCGCTGCTGTGCAGCGTTGGGCCGTGGGTACGCTCATATCGTCGCATACTGTCCGCGGCTGCTGTATCTCCCTGCCAGATGGGTGTTCAATTTTCAAGGTACATTGCTTGAGGGCCTTTACACTTAAGAAATAGGGGCTGCTTCAACTTTTTCTGCACAGCTGAGAAAAAATTTTTTATATGCTATGATTTGTGACGGATCAAACACACATAGGAGGAACTTATTATGATCTACACAAAACAGGAAAAACAGAAGCTGGAACAGGTGATCTCGGTGTTTGCGGAACGGCTGAAGGAAAGCGATGCCTTTGACCTTGTATGGTCAGACAAGGTGGGATATGTCCTGCTGGATATTGCGCCGGACTATGACTATGTGGATACTGCGCGGCGCGTCGATACGGCAGAAGAACTGTGCAGACTCATGCTGGAGGACACTGCGCTGGATGTTCTTCTGCTGACAGAGAATGAACATTCTATGGAAACGGCAGACCCGTTGGAGCGTGCCGAGATCCTGCGCCGCTGGCAGCCGTATTTTGAGCAGCTTCCGGAGTATGAATATCTCCGAAAGGAACTGACGGCGAAATGGCCGTAAGCCGCTGCTTTCTTGACAACCACAATATCTTGTGGTAAAGTTGCCTTGTAATTGAGATTTGTGCATACCGCTTGTGGCACGACAGCCGCAGCGTTCGGAGTATTCCGACTTGCACACGTATTGTCAGGCTTTTACGATTTCCGGTAGAATTGCCATGTCTGCAGGACAGGTTTCTGCCGGATTTCTTTTTTGGGCGCAACGCCCACAGATTGCGGGAATGACCGCGACGCAGAAGAAGCTGCGCCGCAGGAAGTTCCCGTTCTTTTTTTGCCCAAATGCCGAAAGGCTTTGAGGATATATTTTTTGAGAAAGGCGGTAACCAAATGAAAACAAGAAAGAAATGGCGTCCCGGAGGACGGCAGCGGCAGTCTGCGGCGTATCATCGCAAAGCGGTTCATGAGCGGAAACGTGTGGTGCGGCTGCGGGTATGGAAGAAAGGAGAACGGCATGGTACTGCGCTTGATGTATGAGCCGCAGGAACTGGTAGACACGAGCAATCTGAGCAATGAAGAATGGCTGTCCTATCGGCGGCGTGGCATCGGCGGCAGCGACGCTGCGGCGATCCTCGGCATTTCGCCATGGCGGACAGCACGAGATCTGTACTACGACAAGCTGAACGTCGTAAAGGCGGACATGGATGAAAACTGGGTCGCGCTGGAGATGGGACATCTGCTGGAGAATCTGGTTGCCCGGATCTTCACAAAGAAAACCGGGCTGCGTATCTTTCAGCGGAAGGTCATGTTCCAGCACCCGCTGTATCCGTGGATGCTGGCGGATCTGGACTACCTTGTAGAGCTTCCGGATGGCAGCAATGCCATTCTGGAGATCAAAACGACAAATTATAATGCCAGAGAAAACTGGTGGTACAATGGTGAGGAGATCGTCCCGGTGTACTACGAATCGCAGGGTCGGCATTATATGTCGGTCATGAATCTGGACAGGGTCTACTTCTGCTGCCTGTATGGAAACAACGAAGACGAGGTCATCATCCGGCATCTGGATCGGGACTATGCCTATGAGTCGGAGCTGATCGCGCTGGAGGATGCGTTCTGGAATGACCATGTGCAGAAGCACCGGTCACCGGACTATACGGAAAGCGGCGACCTTATCTTGCAGAGTTTGCAGAGATGGAAAGGCATTGACCGGAGAGATTTGCCGCCGGCATCATTCGGCGCGCCACAGGTCACACAGATCCACCGGTATTTGCAGCTTCAGGAGCAGAAGAATGCACTTGCAAAACAGGTCACACAGCTGGATGCCCAGATGCAGCAGCTCAAGGGTCTGCTGGTCAGCGAGCTGGACGGCAAAGACTGCGCAATCTGCGTGGACGGTGAACAGTGCTACGTCATCTCCTACAATCCCATCCGCAGGCAGGGCATCTCCAAGGATAACCTGATCCGCTTGCGGGAGGTATATCCGGAGATCTACGAGCAGTTTGTGGAAACGTCGGAGTCCAGACGGTTCAGCATCAAAATCGCAGCGCAGCCCGCCGCATAAGTGAGGTGAAAAAACGAATGATTGCAGTCTATGACAAGCTCATCTACTTCAATGAAGCCAGCAAATACACCATTCTTCGGATGCGCACGGATGATCCGTCTGTACCGGAAGAAGCGCGTTCCCAATATACGTTCCGCGACCGGATGCTTCGGTTCACAGCTGTCGGCTATGGACTGCCGCAGACGGATTCCGTCAAGCTGGAGATTGAGGGCGATTGGGATGATGGCAAGTATGGCTTACAATTTCATGTGGAGCACTGGCATGAGATCGTGCCGCCAACGCCGGAAGGGCTTTTGAGCTATCTTTCTTCGGGCCTGCTCAAAGGCATTGGAGAAAGCATAGCCAAGAGCATCGTTCAGCGGTTCGGCACAGATACGCTCGATGTGCTGGAATACCACCCGGAGAAGCTGTTGGAGATCCGCGGCATCACGGAGCAGAAGCTGGAGGAGATCAAGACGTGCTACGCGGAAAGCCGCGCGATGCGGGATATTATGGAGCTGCTGACGCCGTTTCAGGTCACGCCGGTGACGGCAATGAAGATCTATCAGCATTTCGGCCCTGCCTGCACGGACATTCTGCGAAAAAGTCCGTTCCGACTCTGTGAAATATCCGGGTTTGGATTCAGGCGCGTCGATACGATCATCCGGAAGTCCGGCGGCGATCCGCACGACCCGGTTCGTATCCACGGCGCCATGATCTGCGCATTGGAAAACGCACGGCAGCATGGGCATCTGTATCTGGAGGTCAATACGCTGATTTCAGAATCCCTGCAATTTCTCAACGAGCCGATCCCGCTTCCTCAGATGCAGGTCCGGCGAGCAGAAGTGGAGCAAAAAGTGCAGCAGATGGCAGAAGACAACGAGATCGTTTCCGACGGCGGGCGGCTGTATCTTCCGCACATTTTCATGCAGGAGGTAGAGACTGCGGCAAAGGCGGCAGCCATGCTCATGGAAAGTACGGCAAAAATCGACGTGACGCTTCCGCTGGAACAGGTCAAGCAGAAGCTGGGTCTGCACTTAACAAAGCGGCAGAGCCGCGGCGTTGAGGTGGCGATGGAGCGAAATCTCTCTATTATCACCGGCGGCCCCGGCACTGGCAAGACGACAGTTCTGAAAGCTATCATCGAGGTCTACCGGATTTTGCACCCCAAAAACCGCATCGTCCTCGCCGCACCGACCGGCAAGGCCAGCCGACGCATGGCACAGAGTACCGGGATGCTGGAGGCGCTGACGCTGCACAGTCTGCTTGGCTTGCAGGGCGATTTTTGCAGCAAGGACAAGCAGGATCAGCCGCTGCCGGTTGACTTTCTGATCGTGGATGAGGCGTCCATGGTGGATATGTGGCTGGCGCATCAGCTGTTTACGCGCCTGCGGAGAGGAACAAAACTCCTGCTGTTGGGCGATGTTGACCAGTTGGAGAGCGTCGGTGCGGGCAACGTGTTCGCGGAGCTGATCGGAAGCGGCATCGTGCCGGTGACGGTTCTCGATGAGATTTTCCGTCAGTCCAAGGACAGCCTGATCGCCTATAACGCCAAATTCATCAACGAGGAAAACAGCAGCCTGTTCTACGGTCCGGATTTTCAGTTCGTCAAGGCAGAAAATCAGGAAGAAGCCGCAGCGCAGATTCAGATGCTCTATCTGCGGGAATTGCAGGAGACGTCCATCGGACAGCTTCAGATCATCTCGCCCTACCGGACAGACGGAGAAGCATCCTCCAACGGTCTGAACGCGCTGATCCGGGAGACGGTCAATCCGCATACGGAAAAGGTTCCGGAACTGGCGTTCGGAGAACGTATCTTTCGCCTGCATGACCGTGTGATGCAGACCAAGAATAATTACAGTCTGGAAGGCTATGATTCCGCGTGCAAGCAGAAATTCAAGGGCGTGTTCAACGGCGACATCGGGAGCATCTGCAAAATTCACCCCGATAAGCTGTACGTGGATTTTGATGGGCGCATCGTGGAGTATTCCAAGACGCAGCTCGGTGATTTGGAGCTGGCGTATGCCATTACGATCCACAAATCCATGGGCTCGGAGTACGAAACGGTCATCATCCCCATTTTGATGGCGCACCGCATTTTGCTGACGAAAAATCTGATCTACACCGCCGTGACACGCGCAAAGAAGCGCGTCATTCTGGTCGGTCAGAAGCGTGCATTGTTTCTGGCGATCCACTCCGGCAGAAAAGTCAAACGAAACACCTGCCTCGCCGAGCGGATCTTAAAGTACAATCAGGTATTCAGACAAAAGGCTCTGCCGCAGGGCGCGACAGAGCAGAAATTGAAAAAAGCCGGTTAAGTTGAGATGAATGTGCAGAATTTGCGCAGTCATCTCTTATTTTATTTATGAAAGGGGTTTATGAAATGAATGACAACAAATCCACCGTGATGAACAATGCCGCCGTGCAGCAGCTGCGCAAGGTGCCGGGCTTTGACCCGATGAAGCTCCTGCGCAAAACGATCTCCGTCAAAACCGGGCACCCGGTCTGGAAACTGGATCTCCGCTATAAGCGGCTCTGGTTCCGTCTGGCTTGCCCGAACGGAAGGATGCTCCTGAAGCCGCTGCGCATCAGCGACCAGCTGGCAATTATCGAAGCGCAGGTCTATTTCAGCAAGGACGATCCGGTTCCGGCCGCCAGTTTTACTTCGGAGCAGCGCAGAGAGAATGTTCCCGGCGGGGAATTTCTCCGCGCCGCGCAGGAAGACGCGCTCAACATGGCGCTGGAAAACGCCGGATTCGGCATCCAGTTCTGCGACGTGAGCCGCGACTATGGCGGCGAGCTGTTCGGCTCGGAAGTGCCGGTTCAGGCAGAAACCGCAGAAGCAGCTGTCAAAGAAGCCAAAGCGCCCATTGTGAAGGAAACTGCCGCAGAAACACCGCAGACAATGGATACGGATGCTGCACCCACTGAACAGCCCGTTGAGGAGACAACGGCGCCCGTCGTGGAAGAAACACCTGAGCTTCATGTCGTACCGCCCCAGCAGGAAGAAACTGCGGAAGAAGTTGCAGAACAGCCGCAGGCCGCGTCCTATACGGCAGATATGGATGTCAGCGAGATCACGCAGCGTATGACAGTGGACGAGGCAAAGGCCGTTGTGGTGCAGATCGGCACCTGCCGCGGCTGGACGCTCGAACAGGTCGCGCAGCGCCGCCCGGCGAGCCTCAAGTGGTATCTCTACGGCTGCGATCAGGCGGACAACATTCTCAAAGCCGCAGCATCCGTCCTGCTGGACAATCTGCAGCAGAAAGCCGGATGAAGCGTCAAGTTTGGATGAAAGGGTGTGGCCGTTATCAAAGCCGGTTTTTCGCAGTTTCCGTTCCACATTACAGACGTTGCGGCGCTGCTGCGGCTCAATATCCGCAGGCGCGGTCCGGACTTTCTGTATGTGGACTGCCCGCTTTGCGGCGATCATCGCGGAAAGCTCTATCTGAAAACGTCACGGGACGTATGGCACTGTAATTACTGTCAGGAATCCGGCGGGATGCTGGCGCTGTATGCAAAGGTCTACGGAATCAGCAACGCAGACGCCTATCGGGAGATCTGCGAAGCACTTCAGACCGGAGATTACGGGCCGGAGTACCAGCGCTATCAGAACCGGCAGCCGCAGGAAATTGCGCAGTCGGCCAGAGCATCCAGACAGGCGATCCATCAGACGCTTTCGATGCTGCTTTCCATGCTGTCGCTGACGCCGAAGCACCGTGCGCATCTGCGCGAGGTGCGCGGCCTGACAGACGACCAGATCGAACGGTTCGGCTTCAAAAGTACCCCGCCGCCGTATCTCTGCAAGAGTCTGACGGCGCGGCTTTTGAAGCAGGGGTGCACCCTGCAGGGCGTCCCCGGCTTTTATCTGGCGGAGGATGGCAGATGGACGGTTCGCTTCGGAACGCGCACGGCCGGGATCTTGATCCCGGCCAGAAGCGCGGACGGACTGGTCTGCGGCGCACAGATCCGCTTGGATACTCCCATCCGGGAGGAAAACGCGCCCGCCGACAAGGATGGCACGAAGTACCTCTGGCTGTCGTCGAGCAGCAAGCCAATGGGAACATCCTCGGAAAGCCCCATCCACTTTGTCGGCGATCCGTGTTCCAGAGTAGTCTATGTGACGGAAGGACTTTTGAAAGCGGATATTTGCCATGCGCTGATGAACCGCACCTTTGCGGCGACTGCCGGGGCGAACAACGTGTCCAAGCTGGACGAGCTGTTTGCGTTTCTCAAAAATAACGGCACGGAGGAGATCATCGAAGCGCAGGACATGGACAAGTATCGGAATGTTCACGTCGAGAAAGGTGCGTCGAAGATCTATCTGATGGCGCGAAAGCACGGGCTGCAATGCCGCCGGCTGACATGGAACCCTAATTATAAGGGGCTTGACGACTGGCAGCTTGCGCTCCGAAAGAACGCTGCGAAGGAGCCGAAGACAATGACGTTCCGGGAGCGGTATCTGTATGGTGCGTGTGAAATCGCCCAGATAGATGCTTGCGTAGAGCGATGGCACAAGACGCAGCCGGATGGTGTGCCTTTGCAGGCGTACCTCGGCTTGCAGGATGAAGAATACCACGTTTTTTTGCACCCCGGCGGTAACGCACGGCTGGCAGAGCTTTTGAACGCACAGCGTAAGCAGCTCGGCTGCCGTATCTATCAGTTGGAGTTTACGGACACGGAGAAAACAAAACCGTTCGCATTCTCCGGGATCGACGCGCTTCACAAGGCAGGCTTTCAGCAGCCGCCCGCGAGCGAGTACCGGCTGGTGCGCGATGAAACGCTCTATTGCCCGAAGGATGAACTGGATCTGGCTGTGCTGGAGCGTGCCTTTGACCGCTATAACGGCAAGCTGCCGGCGGACTATCCGGGGCGCTGCATTGCGCCGTCTGATGTGCTGGAGCTGTACGATGCGGATAAGCGGCGGTACTACTATCGGGATATGAAGCAATTCGTGCCGGTGGCGTTTTCTCCGCTGCTGGCGCGGAAAACGAAAAAATGAAAGGAAACAGCATATGAGAAAAATTACAGTTCTGGATTTTGCAAATCAGATCGGCGTCCTCAGCGACGAGGTTCCAGTGGTCGTGAAAACGGACAGGAAGGTCATCGGCCGCTTCCGCTGCTTATATGAGATACCGGAAACGGCGATGCCGGGGGTGCTTGAAGCGAAGATCGACCATGTCATTCTGCGTTCTGACGAGATCACGATTCAGGTCAAGCCGAAAGCGGTCAGCACAAAAATATAGATTGGAGTGTGTACTATGGCAAACTATTGCTGCACGATTCGGACAAATTACTTCCATGTAAAAGACGAGACGAAATTTCGTTCGCTCATGGAACAGGTGTATGGCTCTGAGGATACGATCGAAGTATGGGAAAAGCGCGATGACGGAGGCAGCACGATGTTCGGCTTTGGCTGCTATGGCGGTATTGCGGGAATACGGGATACGGATGAGGATGACGACTTAGAGGAAACCGCATTTGACAGATTCCTTGAAAAACTGCAGCAGTGTGTTGCAGAGGATGATGCCGTCATTATCTTGGAGGCAGGAAACGAAAAGATGCGTTACGTCGTTGGTAGCGCGTTGATCCTTACCAGCAAAGTGTGTGAATTCCTGGATATTGCAGAACTTGCCGAAAAGCGGGCGGCGGAATTACTGGCGACCCCGTCATGGAAAACCAAACTCATGTATTGAAGTATGCCGCAGAAAGAGAATAATGCGATGGAAAACCTAAGCACATTTTGCCGCAGCCTTGGTGCGCACGTCCGCGAAGTGCAGGACGGCGCCAGCTTTACGGCAATGCTCTGGGAGGGCGCGGACAGCGTCAGCGAACGCGACGCCGCTGAGATCCAGAGGAAAATCAAACGAAAGACCGCAGAATATCCGGGATTCGTGTGCTACTGCTTCGACGCATTCAGCACGCTGATCTATCGGGTATAACACATGAATGGGCGCAGCAGGATCGCTGCGCCCATTTTCTATCAGAAAGGAGCTTTATCATGGGCGTATTTTCAGAGCTTGATCTGGAAAACCAGCAGACAGAATTGGACGGACACGCTTCCAAAGCGGCCGAAATACAGAGCTTGCAGGCAAAGCTGATCCAGCAGCACGAGCAGAAAAAAGCTGCCGCCGCTGCGGAAGTGACGAGCAAGGAGCCTGTGGCGGAGCCGGTTGCCAAAACGGAAGCAGAGCAGGAAAATCCTGCGGCGGCGGAAACAGAAAGGCGCCGTCGGCACGAGGAAGCAGAAGCCAAACGGAAAGCAGAATGGGAGCGGCAGCAGGAGGAAAAACGTGCCGCTGAACAGGATGCGCTTGCAAAAATTGAGCAGATGAGCGAGACGGAGCTGGTCAAAACATCAATGGAACGCATGAAAAAAGAAACCGAGCGGCTGACGCGGCGGAACCTCAAGGAGTGTGTTTCCGAGTATGTGCAGACGCTCTGTCTCAGTGATCCAGCGTTCGCGCGGATGGTCATGCACCCGCGCAAGAGTATGGCACATTGTCTGCAATTCATCAACCGGAAAGCGCGGGAATATCTGCTTGCGGAAATGAAGGATAACGGCATGGAGCCGCAGCCAAACGGCATTTACGGCGGCGATGTGCCGGAGGATACCTGTTATGACTGGGCAGAGAAATATTTCCGGGATGCAAACGCCGAAGAGGATGAGATCAAGGAGGAACCGTTTGTTCCAAAACCGTATCCGGGTGCGCCAGTCAAATCCAAGCGTCAGCCCAAAAAGGAGAAGACAAAAGCTGAGACAAAGACTGCAAAACCGGAGCAGGTCATTCAAATGCCGCAGCTGGAGAAATCGCCTGATGAAGAACAGTTTTCTATGTTTGATCTGATGGGAGGCATGGCCGGATGATTGCTTACAAGGGCATGGAGCCGGGCATGATCTGCCTCGGCTATCAGCTAAAGATGGGCTTGAATGTAACGGAACAGGCAAATTGTCAGGCAAACGGTTTCCACTGCGCAGCAAACCCGATGGACTGCCTGCGCTATTATGGGGATTTTCAGAGCTCGGAATACTATCTGGTTCGTCCGTGCGGCGATCTGGATGAGGATGCAGTAGATTCCAGAATCTCCTGCACACAGCTCTGGGTACTCCGAAAGCTGGAGCCACAGGAGTTTTTTCTGCATGCGCTTGCGTATATGGCAGACCATCCGCAGATGCCAGATGGCTGTGATGTCAAAAGAGAACGTGCGCAGGCATGGAATGGCTACGCCGTCGTGCGCGGCAAGCACCCGCGCGCAAAGGGCAAGCTTGGAGATATTCTGGCATTTGCCAGAGAAGCTGTGAACGGGCCGAAGATCGAGCATCTTTCGCTGTGCGTGATCGACGGCAAGGAGCGTCTGCCGGATGTCTGGTATGATGACAATTTTGAAGAATGTGAGGCGGTATAAACGAATGAAGCGAAAAGAATTAGAAAAATTGCCTGTTCTGCGGGCAACGACCGCGATGCTGAAGCAGGCGGAAAACGAACCGATGATAGAGAGCGGTTATTTCCGAAAAGAACTGCGCTATGAACACGAGTACTACGCCAGATGCAAGCGGTTTGATCGGATTCTGAAGGTCGCAATCTATCTGACAAAAAATCTGGCTGCCGGCGGCAGAAAGCCAGTGTATGAGCTGTTTCTTGACTATGATGCGCAGGATTTCCTGACATACAGCTTTATGGAAAAGAAGTGGCGTACCGCGATGCTCCGCAATTTACCGCAGCAGGGATTTGGCATCTATGACGCGCAGATCTCATCCCGTGATTCTGCTGTGATCGGTCAATATCTGCATTCCAAATGGGAGGCGATCGGGTCGATCCGGGAGTTTCAGGAAGGGATTCGGGAAAAGCAGCTTCTGGCCCGGCACAAGAAAGAAACCGATCCGTGGGATGCGGCAATGGCGCTTGTACCTCCGCTTCCAAAGGACTGGGACAGATGGGTCAGTAAGGTCGGCGTTGAGCAGAATTATATGTTCTATCAATACCGGCGCGGCGGTGCCAAAACCGGCTATTGCAGCTACTGTGACCGCGAGGTTCCGATTCGGAAGCCGAAGCACAATGCGGTTGCCAGATGCCTCAGATGCAGAAGAACGGTGCAGTTCAAATCCTTCGGCAAGATGGGCCGGCTGCGCACAGGGCGAAATATCCTGTATCTGATGCAGCCCTATCCCGGCGGCTTTGTGGTCAGAGAGTTCTGGGCGGAGCGTTCTTACAGTAAGGAAACATACCGAAATGTCAAGGTGTTTTACCACGAACTCCGCCGTGCGATCTTTGACGCGGACGCAAAACCGGTGCAGGCATTTTACTGGGGTGTTTATAAGCAACGCGCATCGCGTTGGATCAAAGGCTGCAACTGCAGTGTGGGATACTATCGGGATGAAAGCGGACGCGTGTATGGGAAAACGATCCCGTACCTTGCCAAAACCTGCTTGCAGCGGACTGGTCTCCCGGAACTGATTCATGCAAACATGAAGACAGACCCGGAAAAATATCTTGTCGTACTGAAAAAGATGCCGAATTTGGAGCAGCTGGCAAAAGCCGGTCTGTTCCGGCTTGCGGCGGAATGCACACAGGATTACTACGGCATGGAACGGATTTTCCAGAGAGCACCTGCACAAAAAGGGCTTGCGCCCAAACTTGGCCTGAATCGGCTGGAGCTTGCACGGCTGCGGAAGAATCAGGGCGGGCGTGCGTTCCTGGAGTGGCTGCAATTTGAAAAACAGGCAGGAACGCCGATTCCGGATTTTGCGATCCAGTGGATGTGCAAAGAGCATATTGACCCGCAGCAGCTGCAATTTATTGCAGACCGGATGCGCTATGGGCAGATCCAGCATTACCTGAACAGGCAGATGCAGGAACTGAATTTGAGCAGCGAACGTGTCATTGAACTGTGGCGGGACTACCTTTCCATGGCGTTCCGTTTCGGTTATGACACAAACGACCCCATCGTGTATCGTGTACGCAAACTTCAGCAGCGGCATGACGAATTGGCCGCCCGCGGAGAGGAAATGCAGTTGACCCTTCGTGCCGGAGAACTCCTTCAGACATATCCGCATATAGAACAGAATTTGCAGGCGATCCGGGAAAAGTTTGCGTTTACAGGAAAACAGTTCCAGATTCAGGTTCCAGATAAGCTGGAAGATATTTTCATGGACAGCCGGAAGCTCTGCCACTGCATTGCCAACAGTGATGTCTACTGGGAGCGTATGGAGCGCAGGGAGAGTTATCTGCTGTTTCTGAGAAAGACAGCCGAACCGGACACCCCCTATTATACCGTAGAGGCAGAGCCAGGCGGCACGGTTCGGCAGGTCCGCACCCAGTATAACCGCCAGAACGGTGATATTGGAGAGGTGCGCACATTCCTGAAGATCTGGCAAAAGCAGCTTGCCAAGCAGCTGACGCAGAAAGACAAGCAGCTTGCTGCTGACAGCCATGAACTGCGCATCAAAGAACTGGTGCAGCTGCGGAATGATCAGGTCACGATTCACACGGGCGACCTTGCAGGTCGTCTGCTTGTGGATGTGCTGACAGAGGATCTGATGGAAGCGGCATAACAAAAACGGAGTGGGAGCGCGGCAGCGCTTCCACTCCCATAGAAAGGACTGAAAACATGGATCATATCACAGAGGCGTTTTACAACGTCATGTATCAATACAGGCTGGCCTTTACGCCGGACGGCGTGCAGGCAAACCTCAATCAGTGGCGGCAGCAGAAAACACCACTTCTGGAGCTGTTGCGCCGCCACCCGAACTGGCGGGAAGAAGAATTGGCCGTTGTGTTCGATCTGTCTGAGCAGCGGCAGCTTGACCGGGCCTGCGTGGACGAAACAAAATTTGAAATGCTGGCGCTTGCGGAGGAAGCAGGGGTGACCGGCGCACGGCTGGAAGAATTCCGCGACGCGCTGGACGCTGCAACAGCAGACTATGCGACTGTTCCGGACGAATCCCGGCTGCCGGTGATCCGGAATCGCGGACATATCAAGTGCGACGTTGGTATGAAGGCAAGCCGCATCATCAACCGGCTGTGCGCAAAATTCGGCATCGACCAATATGAAGCGGAGCGGAAGCTTGGACACGGCGAGACGCTGCATACTGCGCGGGTCAAGCCCTACAATGCGGTTTTCGCGCGGCTGGCTGACGCGCTCAATCCGGTGCGGATCAGCAAGACCGGCGTATTGTCCGTCCATCCGTGCGACTTTCTGGAGATGTCAGCGAAGAAAAACGCATGGCATTCCTGTCACTGTTTAGCTGACGGCGGATGGCGGGCCGGCTGCCAGTCCTATATGGGCGACGGCGTGAGCATGGTATTCTTTACAGTCGATGATGAGATCAAGGTGCACTTTTATCGTGCACGGCGGTTGACACGTCAGATCTTCTGCTATCGGGACGGTGTGCTGCTGCAATCAAGACTATATCCGCAGAATGACGATGATGTGCGAAAGCTCTACCGAAGCATGGTGCAAAGTGTGATCGCAAGATGCCTTAGCCTGCCGAATCTCTGGAAGACGAATACAACACTGTCAGAGATCCGTACCTATTGGACGACGGCACGAGGTGCGCTACATTACAAGGATTATGAAAATGGATATGCGGCACTGTCGCTGATGAAAGGCTACGAAGGCTATGGACATCTGGAAATCGGAAGTGTCTCACGCTGTGTCGGCTGCGGTCAAGCCCATGAAATACGCAATTCGACGCGATGCGGAGAATGTGAAGAGCTCTGCGTCTGCAAGGCGTGTGGGCATGTCGTTTCAAAGAGCAGCGGAAATTATGTAGGCAGCAATGGATTTTACTGCGCAGATTGTATGCAGCTCTGTAGCTGCTGTGGGGTGCTGACACCAAGAGAAGTTCTGCGGTCGGTGATTGATCGGCGCAGGCGGAAAAGTCAACTTTGTCCATCCTGTGAAGAAGCAGAGCTTGCAAATTGCCGTACCTGCTCGGCATGTGCCGTCTGTAACGCCCTGCACGGCATCCTTTTTTGTGAGAGAAGCCGCTATATACAAATAGAATTGGAGGAACAATATGCGTAAATTATATGAACAATCCCTAACGCAAACACAGTTTGCGGTGTTGGAGTTTGAACAGATCTTTCAGCTTTCTCAGGAACGTCTCAAGCAGGCATTGGAAGCGGAACTGATTACAAGTGAGTACACGGTGCAGAAACAAAAAGGATTTCTGTATGCAGAAGGAAGCACACCTGTTTTACTGGTTGCACATCTGGACACGGTTCATCGCGCCCTGCCGGAGACGATCTGCTATTCCGCAGACGGCGCGGTCATGATGTCACCGCAGGGAATTGGCGGCGATGACCGGGCGGGCGTGTATATGATCCTGCGTCTGATCCAGAGCTGTCATTGTCACGTCCTGTTCTGTGAGGATGAGGAACCCGGCGGTCACGGTGCACGCGCATTTACGAAGTCCGGAATCAAACCGGACGTCAATTATATCGTGGAGCTGGATCGCATGGGCAGCAACGACGCAGTGTTTTATAATTGCATGAATGAGCAGTTTGAGCAGTATATCAACGGGTTTGGCTTTCAGACAGCGTTCGGGAGCTTCAGCGACATTTCCATTCTGGCACCGCATTTGAATCTTGCCGCGGTCAACCTCAGCACAGGTTATTACCACGCACACCAGCCGGGAGAATATGTCCGGCTGGACGAGGTAGAAGACCTGGTCGGCCGCATAGCGAAACTCCTGCAAACGAAAACAGAACAGTTTTCTTATACGCAGAGGTTTACGGCAAGAAAGCTGGGTGAACCAAACGATTTGCAGCGGAAACGGCTCATTGCATTGTCTGACGCGCATTTTGTCCGGATCAATCACCAGAATGTTGCCGACGGGCGTGGATATTATATGGACATAAGCGGCAGAATTTATCTCTATCTTGAGGAATGTGACCGTATGGTACATATCCGTGACGCAGAAGCATTCTGCATGGATGGCTCTGCCGCTGCGTATCAGACGGGGCAAGCGAAAGAATACAAGACCATAGAAATGGAAGAAGCTATGCGCCTGCTGGGGCAGGAACGCAGAGCTGGATAAAGAAGCGGTTGATTTAGAGAAAACCGGCAGCTGTTCCTTGACT
>CAKUJA010000050.1 GCA_934661135.1 uncultured Oscillospiraceae bacterium | reverse complement strand
GGGTATCCAATCCCGTATGAGTCATGCCGTACTTGGCATAGGCATACATGGTGGGTGTCAGCACCTGTTCTTTTTTCAGAATTCTGGCGATTTGGCTAGGGCCGTTGCCGCTAGCGCACATGGCGAAGATCCTGCGAACGATGGCCGCCGCTTCTTCATTCACTTCCAGCTTTTTTGTTTCTGGGTCTTTGGCATATCCATAGGGAGCGCGCGTCCCGAGTCGTTCTCCGCGTTCTGCTTTGGCCTTCTGAACTGCACGAATCTTTCGGCTGGTGTCCCGAATAAACCACTCGTTGAACAAATTTTTGAACGGCATGAGATCATTGCTCTCTGCGTTTTCCGTGTCCACATTGTCGTTGATCGCAATATACCGGACGCCGAACATCGGAAAGCGTTCCTCAATGTAGAGACCGGTATGAAGCTGGTTTCTGCCAAGGCGGCTGAGGTCTTTGGTTACGATGATCCCAATCTCCCCGTTTTCCATGTCCGCGATCATCTGCTGAAATGCAGGTCTTTGAAAATTACCGCCTGAAAAACCGTCGTCCACATAGAAACACGGATTTGGAAAATGATGATCTTCTGCAAACTTTTGCAGGATACTTTTTTGATTCTGGATGCTGTTGGAATCGCCCTCCAGACCGTCATCCTGACTGAGTCGGCAGTAGAGGGCGGTTTTCTTCTGGTTTGACATGTTGTCTGTCCTCCTTTAAGTCAAACCGCTCAGAGCATTGTGAGCACACAATACTCCAAGCGGCGCGAGAAGTCTAGCCCTTATACCGACTTTTTTCGCTGAAGTTCCAACGCGGCCAAAACCCTGAGTTTTTCTTCCGCTGTCTGACTTCCGTTTTTGGGGAAAACGGAGACGATGCGGATAGTTCGCCCGTGCGAGATCTGAATGCGCTCAACACGGACGGAATCAGGGCAGGCCGCTGGTTTTGTAGTTTGGTTCATGACGACCTCCCTGATTTGATTTTCAAAAAATGTACTTGCAAAAAGCAGCCAGGAGAGTTAACATCCGACAAACTGTTTGAGGAGGATCGCCGATGTTAACTGCCTGTTTTTCCGTGATGATTCAACTGCTGCTTTTGCTGATTCGTATTGCAATGAAATTAAGATTATCCATTCCGCTGGTGTACCTGGTGCTGATGCTCACTGTATTTCAACCGTGGTATCGTGTGCACGCGACACTGGCGGATGGGATTTTTCTGGTGATGCTGGGCTGCGTGATGCTGTCATGGATCATCTCCCTCATTCGATTTGCAAGGCGAGGGCTGGCTTGATGCCAGCCCTCGTTTTTTTGCGCCGCACGGTGGGCGGACGCGGCGTTTGCGTGGCGCAGACCTGCACGGCTGCGCGGTCGGCCTATAAAACCGCACACATCGGCACGACACGCCTTACCGCTGCCGTGTGACAGCTATCCGCTGCGGCTGCTGTTCAACGCGGTCGATGTCCCGCTGCATGATGACTGCCGTCTCCGAGATTTCCTTGCATTGCTTGAGCTTCCAGCGCTCTTGCCGGATCTGCTGATTGACCTGCGCAAGCTGCTCATAGAGATCCGCTTTTTCCTCCGTGAGGGTTTGCCGCGAAATGCCGCAAGTATCCAGAACCTCTTTTGCATCGTCATATTCTGCTTTCTTTGGCTCAAATCCTTCGAAGGCAGCTTCTGCCGCCAGAGCATCATAGAGCGTCTTTCGCTTTTTCTTACGCACGTTCAGAACCGTTCGCTGTTTGGACAGTTTTGCAATCTTCTGTTCTATATTCTGTATGCAGCCAGCCAAATCGTCCGGTGTGCAGATATTCTGTTCCTGTAAAAATTTCAGACGTGCTTTGTAAATATCAGCCTTCATGATCTCTTTTCGTAAGTGTGGCGTCATGCGCGGCGGGTACTGCCGTTTTTCAATTCGATCAAGCAGATAGCAGTAGTGATAATATAGCGCAAGGAATCCCGTGTACTTTGGATGTGGGCGATATGGCTGCAGCTTTGGCTTCGGCGTGAAGGCAGGTTTTCTTCCAGCTTCGATTTGCTCCAGATTGCCCAGAATGGCCTGTTCAATACGTTCTTCTGAGAAGGCTGGATTTCTGCGTTCCGGACACATGAAATGTTCCTGCCCGCGTAACCGAAATCCAAGGCGTTTGCCGTGATGGATCTCATAGCCCCTATGCTCCATAAGAAGGAAAAAGTGACCGAGATCGTTGGCATCCTCGATGGCATCGTGCAAGTCCGCTTCGAGCATAGAGCGGAACGTCGGCTGGCTCTTTTTCTGACGCAACCACTCCGCATAGCTGACAGCTTTCTTTTCATCGTTTTCCAAAACGATGCTCAAACCATGCGCTTTGCACAGCCGGTCTGAAACGCCGCGAATCTGCTTGTAGTTGTTTTCGCGGGTGCTGTGATACATTTTCCCGGTGACGGCATTGACCGAGTTGAACACAATATGTGAGTGAATATGTGCTTTGTCCACATGGGTCGCAATGACGGCTTCGTATCCCGGCAAATGCTCGGCTGCGAATTGTCTGGCGATCTCATGTGCCAGCTCCGGCGTGATCTCGTCCGGCTTGAAAGACTGAATGATGTGATAGCACTGCCGTCCGGCGGTTTTGCCAAGGGCGCGCTTTGTGTCCATCATCTGTTGCGCGGCATGACCGGGATCGCAGCGGACATAATCAGTCAGCAGTTGCTCGTTCGTTTTAGCAGGATTCGTGATGTAATCGATCGCCTGCCGCAAGCCGCCGTTCCGGTACAGAATCTTTGTAATTGCCATTATCGTTTCGCAACCTCATAGAGTAGACCGTAGACCTCGTCCAGCATTCGTAATGCCCGCGTGGTTTCTTCCCGGCTGGCAAATCCGGCATTTGCTTTGCGGGCGATCTGGTTGATGTTGTTGCCGATCTGATGGATTTCAGTGCGCAGCGCTTCCATCTCTGCGGATGGTCTTGGTTTGAGATCATATCCGTTCAGCAGCCTGCGCAAGTACGCGGTTCGTGTCAGGCCGCAGGCTTTGGCGTTCGTGATCAGCTTTTGGGCTTCATCGGCGTTCAGTCGCAAACAGATCTTGTATGGTTCTTCGTTCATCGAGTCTCCTTTCCACCGCCAAAGGGCGGCATATTGGGGTCAGGGTTCTCCCTGCAAGTGCCGTTTTGATATCAAACGGCGATGCTTGCGCTTTTCTTGCGCAGCAAGAAAAGCCTGAAACGCAGCCTGAGTCTCCTGCCACCGTTTCGTACACCGCATAAAATCTAGAGTTTTTATACCTTGGATTCCGTAGTCGCTACATTAGTCGCTATGGAAATTTGAAATGTCCTTTGCAGTCGCTACAATAGTCGCTACGGCAGCGATTCAGGCGGCATTGCCCGGCAGCAGGAGACTTCTGGCAGCAGTTTTTGTTTCATTTGCTTTTTCCACGCGCAGATTTTCGCCGCCAAACAGAATCGGGGCGCAGATTTCCAAGATCCTGTCATAGATGCGGGCATGTGAAAGATCGTCTGGGTGCTTGAGCGCATCCAGCGTCAGATTTGTTGTGACGATCAACGGCTTGCGGCTTCGGTATCTGGCGTCGATCACGGCGAAGACTTGTTCTAATGCATACTCTGTTCCTCGCTCTGCACCAAGATCATCCAGAATCAGAAGATCATAGGCATTCAGGCTGGCAAGAAAGTCAGCACGCTCAGAACCGAACAGTCCGGTTATGCGATTCAGAATCGTTGGAAAGTTTGTCATCAGAACCGGCACGTCCTTCTCCAGCAGCGCGTTTGCAATGCACCCGGCAAGAAAGGATTTTCCGGTTCCCACATCGCCAAACAGGAGCAGTCCAATATTTTTCCGTGCCGCATCCTCCCAATGTTCCACATAGCGCTTGGCTTTGGCAGTCAGCCCTGGCGTTTTTCCGTTATCGTTGGCAAACGTGCAATCGTAGAGGCGGCGATCCTGTAACCCATGTGCTTTTCGCCGCTGAATGCGTTCCAGACGCTCCCGTTTTTCTTCTGCTGCTTTGCGCTGTTTTTCCGCAGCACTCTGGCAGGGGCACAGGCAGCGTGGCCGGAGAAAACCTGTCCCGCCGGGAGCAGGAATGACCGTTTGCCGCAAGCCATGACAGGTCTTGCAGTGCAGCAATCCATCAGCGGGATCGAGATACTCATTATCTCGCTGTATCTGCGCAGCTGCATTTGCCGTCAAAAACGCATGGACTTCTTCTGTAATTGGCATCATACGACATCTTCCTCCTTTACTTCGTAAGTTCGGATATTTGTCCGCGCGCTTCTGTTCTCTAATCTCTTTATCTCTATTCTCTGGTGGACAAATGTCCGCTTTTGAGTTAGACAGGAGCTTCTGTGCTTGTAAACGCAGCCGCTCCCGGCGTTTTCGCTCCGCTTCGGTGGAGGATCGCCCGACCAGCAGCTGAATATCCGGCATATAGTACGCACCATCGGTCAGCAGCTCGACAAAGCCGAGTTTTAGGAAGATTTGCAGCGCGCGTTCTACGGTGCCGATCTGATGGCGGGTAAACGTTGCAATGGTCTGCGGCGTGTGCGGCAGATTTTCATGCAGCAGTAGAATTCCGTTGTGCTTGAGCGACATCAGGTACATTTTGAGCAGCAAATTGGAATACAGAATTCCGTCCGGCATCGTTTCCAGAACAACCATCCGTTCACTGGAGAAGAAATTTTCCTTGAGCTTCATGTAGTAATATTTTTTGTTTTCTGACATAAACACTCCATTCTTTTGAAATTGTTTCCGCCGTATTTGCAGCTCGCGCCCCGGCGATGGGGAACAGCGCGGACAGAGCTTGGCAGCTCTCACAGCCTGTGACTGGGGTCTTTACTGCTTTCAACCCCAGCGCATAGCAGCCTGTCTTGCGTCGAAACAAACTGCGTATCTTTCGCTTCCGCGCAAGCGCGAAAGCTCAGTCGCTCCGTTTGTTTCTCCTTTCCCCACGAAGTAGGCTACTTCGTGGGAACCCCAACTATGGCCGGACATTGTGTGTCCAAACAGATTGGGCAGCATGATGCAGCCTGCCAAGGCTGCCCACGGCGCGTTTCTCGCTCGCCCGTCTTGGGGACCCCGCAAAGCCGGATGGCTTTGTGGGGAGAGGAGAAGCAGCGTAGTGATTGAGCTTTCGTGCTTGCACGGAAGCGAAAGATACGCAGCTTGCTTCGACGAGGTCGTCGCGCGCGCCGTGCGCGTTTCCTAACCTGCGGTGTGATCCGCGTTGCTGGTTATTCAGTTGTTTGGGATTGTGATCCCACCCCCGTATTTCTCCTAAAGAGCACCAAAAGGAGCGCTGCGGCCATTATTCGGTCGCAGCGCTCCTTCATTACGTTTTATGGTGCGCTTCGGAATATTCTGTTGTCGGCAGGATTTCCTGCTATGTCTCACATGATAACGTCTGAACAAACGTTTGTCAATAGCGCATTTGAGTAACTTTTTGATATTGGAACGAAACGGCTAACGATTATTCTTCAAATGGGGCACGGCCCAAGGAAGGTATTCGAATAGAAAGAAGGGGCGGCCGTAGCCGCCCCTTCCGGGTTTTGCGATGTGATGTTCCGGCAAACGGCGTATGCCGCAAGCGCAACGATGAATCATCACGATTTACTTTTTCATCAGCTCACAGAAGCGCATGAGAATCGTGGCGACCTCGGCGCGGGAGGCGTTCGCCTGCGGGCGCAGCTGGCCGTTCGAACCCTGAATCAGGCCTTGACCGACGGCCCACTGCATCGCGGAGACGGCCCACGCACTGATGTCTGAAGCGTCCGTAAACTGGGTCAGATTCTCAGAGAGCGTGACCGCTTCGAGGCCGTTCTTGACCGCATAGCGGAACAGCATTGCGACGAGCTGCTCGCGGGTGATGGCGTTGGTCATGTTCGTGCCGTCCGAAATTTCGTACTCCATCGCCCAGCGCTGGCCAGCCTGATACCAAGGCGTGCCGGACGTGTTCTTGCCGTCGAGACGGGCGAGGATCGTAACGATCATGCCGCGCGTCGTATCCGCGTTCGGGGAGAACTTGTTCTCGCCCGTGCCGTTCATGAGACCCTTGTCGACCACATAATCGACCGCGGAGGCATACCAAGCGTTGCTGGAAACGTCTGCAAATCTGGTCTTACCGGCGTTGGGGTTGAACGGATTCTTCGCGGGTTCGCCCGCAGGAACGACCGGGATCGGCGTGTATTTGCCGCAGACCGGGCAGGTCGTGCCCGCGGTGTGCGCTTCGCTGCACTTGGTCTGGCAGACCTTGCAGACGCCGTCCTTGTTGGACCAGTCATGCTTACCGGGTGCCTTAATGATCTCGGCTGCAACAGTGGTCTCCTGCGTACCTGCTGCATCCTTGAAAACCTTGTGGCAGGTCTCGCAGGTATAGTATTCATTGTTGCCGTTTTCTGTGCAAGTCGCATCAACCGCCTCATGGTGCGTCAAAGCATGACTGATCGTAAAGTTCACGGTAGCGGTAGCGTCAGAGATCGTCATGCTGGCCGTATAGCTGCCGGCATCCTTCGGCATACCGTCGAACGGAGCGCTGTCCTTCGTATAGCTGACCGTCAGCGCACCGCCCGGCCATGCCGTACCGTAGCTCACCGTGGCCTCAATCGCGTTGCCGGTCTCTTTCTGATCGGAGGCGATCAGGCGCGCGGCCTGCTTGTCGTGGCAATGTGCGCATTCCGCCGTGATCGTCGCGCCGGTTGCGGTGTAGCTCCAACTGTGGGAGAAGGTGAAGGTGAATTTCAGATCAAAGCTGGTGCTCTTCCCGTCCGTCGAGAGGGTGATTGTGTAAACCGCCGCTGTCTTTTTGGTCGCGCTCACCGTAATGGAAGCGTACTGCTCACCGAGTTTGTTCTTCACATAGGTCTCAACCGCTGTTTTCTTGCCATCTTCCGAGTTTTGCTGGCAGGTGCCGGTCAGGGCGATGATTTCGGAGGTGTTGACGGCGCTCTTCGCTGCGGAGAGTTGATCGTCAAACACCAGAAGTGCGACGGTCTTGCTGTCATCCGCAGTCGTGGTCACGCCTCTGCCAGCAAAGTCATTGATAGTCGTTACCTTATTGTCTCCAACCGTCAATGTGCCGGACTTTGCGTAGACGTAAATGTGGTGTGCCGTGCCTACACCGTAACCATCCAAGGCTCCGCTTACAAGCTGCGCCTGTGTGCCGTTAAAGAAAATGCTGACATCCTGTGTCAGGGTATTGAAATAGATCGTATTTTTTTTCAGATTGACGTTGCCTTCAAACACGATCTCCCGCACATTGTTCTTGACATACAGGCTCATCTGTCCGGGCTGCACGCCGTCACCGACAATGATCTTCGTCACCTGGTCATTTCGCCATGGCATACGGTTGGTATGCAGATTTTGATTCGTAACGCCGGTTGCAGCATAATCCGGCATAGTGCCATTGCCTCTGAATTCCACGATCGTATCCGCACCGACGGTGTAGATCTTGTATTTGATGCCGGTCGAATCGCCGACCGTATTGCCATTTTCATCCCAGCCGCCGGTCGTGATGCCAAACTCCTGTGCGTCAGCTTTCGAGTCTTCCGTGTTGACCGCGACCACGATCGGCAGACCGTTTTTGTTGAGCGTCGTCAGCAGGCCGCTATCGATAAAGTCGGAGGCCTTCGTCACGCGGCTGCCGGACTTCTGCAGCTTGCTGAAATCGGCCGTCACCGTGATCTGCACAGCCTTGTTCTTCTGATTGCTGTCGGAATACCAGCTAATCGAGCCGGAGGAAACGGTGGCCGCACCCTCAAAGGTGATTTCGGTATCGACATTCTGCGTGTTGAAATAGATTGCATTCGGTTTCAGCATCACGCCATCCTTCAGGATGATCTCTTTTGCCGTGGGAATGTAGAGCGCTAAGCCGCCAACGGTAACACCGCTGTTGACAATGACCTTTGTGACGGCGCTGCCGCTGTTGGTTCCCCACCACGGCGCCTTGACGTAATGCGGTGTCGATGTTGTAAAGGTCGGAATCGTGCCGCTGCCGGAGAACTCCAGCACGACCTCATCGCCGATCTTTTTGATGGTATAGGTCACGCCGGAATCGCCGCCGTCGGCTGTGCCGTCATCCTTCCAACCCTTCGCGGGAACATTGCCCTGCGCAAGGACGGCATCTTCCGGCTCCACGCTGCTGCCGGTGTTGATGACAACAACGATAGGCAGGCCGTAGTTGTTGTTTTTCAGAACGGTGGAGCCCACAAAGCTCTCCGCGCTCGAAACACCGAGCTTATTAAAGTCTGCATACACGAAAATCTGTGCATTCTGTGCGGCCTGACTGCCCTTACCGTCAGAACCGGTGTAGCCGTCGATCGCGCGGTTGTTCACGGTAGCGGCGCCCTTGAAGGTAATGGTTCTGTCGCAGTTCTGGCCGTTCAGGTAAATTGCATTGGCGGGGAGGGTGACGTTTTCCCCGATCTCCATCGTCTTCACGCGGCTCAGCCACAAGGACATATGGCCCAGCGCAACGCCGTCTTCAATCACGACCTTCGTAATATTACCGCTCGCATCACTGTTCATCCAAGCGGGGGAAGAATAGCTTCTTTCCGGTACACCACTCATGACCAAGTCTGGAATTGTGCCATTGCCGCTGATGGTCAGAACGGTATCGGCGCCTTCCTCACGGATCGTAAAGCGCACACCGGTATCCTCGCCGAGAGGCATCTTCGTGCCGACGCTCCAGCCATCGGCACCGATCCAGTCCGCGTACAGATACCCGGCGTCTGCGACCATGGCCGCCTTCGCCGCTGCCAGCGCGGTATTCACATCGTTGGTGCTGTAGGCCGCGTTGATCTCGCTGCTATATGCTTCCGCATCTTTGCCGACAAGCGCTGCAGTCTTCGCAAGATCCGCAGCTGCTGCCGTCTTCGCTGCAGTCAGTTCTTCCTCGCCGCCTTCATAATAATCCGGCTTGATCGCGCCGGAGATTACAGCAAGGTTTTTCTGCGTGTATCCGTTCAGGAAGGATACCTTGATCTCGTACTTGCCCGCCGTACCGGTCTTGTTGTCCTTTGTGCCGTCAACCGGAGCGGTATAGGCCGAGGAAACGCTGAGCGTGGTAGTTTCCCCTACTGCGGCCTGCGCCGTGGCCTTCACAGCCTCAGCGATAGTGCGCAGCGCATCCTCTGAGTCCGCCTTTGCGGCGGCAGCGGCGCTTTCCGTATAGTCCGCCGCGAGGATCTGCGCGGCGATCATGTCTGCCGGGTCCTCCGTATAGACGGACTGCGTGACCTGCGTGGGGGATTCCACCGCGTTTTTCACGCTCTCCTTCACGATGGCCCAGATATTGTCGTTGAATGTACCCTTCCACTCAGCGGGGTTCGTCCATTTCGGTGCCGTTTTCAAAGAAGTCAGGAATGCATCCAGATTCATCAGGTTAAACTGCGTGGCAATTTCTGCAATCGTGACTGCGGCCACGGAGTAGCAGCCCAGTTCATAGCTCAGGTGGTTCGCGTCGCGCTCCATCAGATGGTACTTCGCCACGTTCGCAATTCCGCCGTAGGTCTCTTCGCTGCCAGGCAGATAGCTGTCGTCTGCGTTGTTGACCTTATCAAAATAGCTGGTGCGCGCATTTTCAACGGTCAGGCCCGTGGGGATGATAAAGTTCACGCCGTTTTCCGTCAGCGCATTTACAGCAGCGATCGCGCCGGTCATATTGCCCTGCGCACCCGCATGGTTGGCCGCGTCAGGCCAGTCGGCAGCCCATGCGATCTTCGTATCCGCCGTTACGGAAGGATAGCTTCTCAGCCATTGCACCGCACGCTGAATGCCGGATGCGACTGCGGCAGAATCGGAATTGACTGTGGATTCTTCCCAGTCCTGCACGACAACCAGATCCCAGGTCTTGCCGCTGTCGTTCAGGAGCGTGTCATACTGGCTCTTTTTAGAGCCGACATCGCGGCCATTGTCCTGATGCGTGGCATTCCACGCATCCTCCGTACCGGACCATGTCGCAGCCGTAATATGCGAGCTGCGCACCGTATCGTTGGTGAACAGCTTCCGTCCGCCCATCGGCGTGAGCGGCGTGATCTGGATCTGATCCTTCAGGCCGGAGTCCTGAAGCACCTGATCGGTCCACTCGGTCATGTCGACCGTGTGGCTGTTGCCGATCATAAGCACCTGAAGCGGTGCTGCATTGCTGTTGCTGGCCAGTGCGCTGACCGGCAGCAGGGTGAGGATCATGGCAAGCATGAGCAAGCCTGCCAAGAATCGTTTTTTCATGATCGTTCCTCCTAAATCAAATATCTTTATGTTTTGTCCGCTTCCACGGGCTGGGTCTACCTTGTTTCGTGCCACGCTTTTTGGCATGGACAGAATCCATATTCCGTTCCACCGCTTGCCGCAGAGCGAGATGAGAATCATGATGAAATAGGGAAAAGCTCCCTTGAAACGCAGGCTAAACGACCAACGAAAAAGAAAAAAGCGCACAAAAGCACAGTCTCAAAAAACCGAGTTTTTGAGACTGGATTTTTTGCGCGCAGAAGTAGCCCCACTATTGATTTTTGACATATTCCGTGCTATATTTTCAATAGATAGCAATGTGGAATACTGCGCTCTGCTGGTACAGGCATGGACAGAATATGGATTCTGTCCTATGTGATCAGGCCAAGCCGGTCGAGCTGGCGCTGGTGCTCCGCGCCGCTCTCGACGAGATAGATGCGCGTCGTTTCAATCGAGCTGTGGCCGAGCATATCCGCGAGCTTCACGATGTCGCGATACACGCGGTAGTACGCCGTTGCGAACAGATGCCGCAGATTGTGCGGAAACACCTTCGACGGCGCGACGCCCGCCTTGCGGCACAGCCGCTTCATGGCAGACCAGATCTGCCGCCTGTCCATGCCTTTTCCGCCCGTGGTGAGAAAAATCTCGCCGCGGGCGATTTTTTGCTTTTTGGCGTATTTCAGCAGCTTGCGGCAGAGCTTCGCGGGCAGCAGAATGGTGCGGATCTTGCCCTTCAATGCAACCTCGGCACGGCCGCACTGCGCGGCTTCCACGGTGAGAAACTTCACCTCGCTGACGCGGATACCGGTCGCGCAGATGCTCTCCATCAGCAGCGCAAGCCGCGCATCGCCGGAATTTTTTGCGGCGGCGAGCAGACGGGCATACTCCGCGTGCGCCAGCTCGCGCTCCGGTGCGCGGAAGATGCAGCGCTGGACTTTCAGAAATTTTGCGCGGCAGTCCTCCCAGCCGAGGAAGCGGAGCAGGCCGTTCAGCGCGGCAAGCGCGGTGTTGATGGTAGATGGTGCTTGCCGCTGCTGGACTAAATGTGCCTTCCATTCCGTCACGGCATCCTTCGTGACCGCCGCGCTGCCCAGCCACGCGGCAAAGGCTCGGATGCTGCGCAGATATTTTTCCCGCGTAGCATCGGCTCGCTCCTCCTGCCGCAGCCAGCGGTCGTATTCTGCGAGTATGGTTGCAGATAATTTTCTCTCGTTCATAGCAGTCCCTCCTGCAAATCGTTCTTTGATTCAGGAGGTCATTATACTGCATCCTCTGGCCTGGATGCCGACACAAGCAGAACGGCAAAACCGAAGCCTAATGCAATTCGCATTTTTATTGCAGGGCTCCAAAGCGTAAACCAGCAGACTTTTGGGCAAAAGAGAAGTCCTTCCGGTTTCCCGGAAGGACTTCTCTTGCTCTGCGCGGTATTTTGTTGTTGTCCTTGTGCGTGTTCGCCAGTCCCGGCGGCCGGTTTTTTCGCGGATCGACCTGCATTCTTGCCTGACGCGCCCAACGTATGACGCGCCTTCTGCCCCCCGAGACCAAACTCGTTCCCGGCGGGCAGATTTCTTTCCATATCCCTACTGTGTCTGCGTCTCATTCTGCAACTCAAGCTGCTTGCTCGCATACTGATACGCCTGCTGGTAGTCCTCCGTCTCCTTGCAGCAAAGCTCCATCGTGCGCCAAAGCTCCCGCTTCAGCAGCCGCGGCAGTGCGCCGCACTCCTCCGCCTGCTGCAAGTAGAGAATCGCATTTTCATACTGCTCCTTCTTGTAGGCGATCCGCCCGCGCAGAATCAGATATTCCGCGCGCTTATGCTCCGGCAGCTCCGCGATTGACCAGATCTCCCGCTCCGCCGCCTGAATGTGCTCCTGCTCCAGCTGATACCGCGCCATCAGCAGATGATAGTCCACCGCATCTGCCGCTTGCAAATACTGCGCTCGGTACGCCGCAACCGCATCTGCCGCATCGCCCTGCCGCTGCGCACACCGCACAAGTACCGCTTTCGACCGCAATGAAATTGACGTTTGCCGGTAAATGCCGCATTCATTCCACGCAATCGCCTGCTCCGCCCGCTGCTTTGCCGCAGCAAATTGCTCCTCTTGCAGCAGCGCTTCCGCAACCTCTGCCGCAGCAACCGCTAAAATCAGCAATTCTTCCTCCGTTTTTGCCGCTTTCTGCCGCTCCATCAGCGCTAAACACGCCGCAAACTGCCGCTCCTGCAGCATTCTCCTAGCATTCCCAATTATTTTCAATTCTAAATCAGATGTTTCATCCGTCATCAGCCATCCGACGCTCACCCCCAGCACGGAAGCCAGATACTCCAGCGTCTTTACGCTCGGCGTCGCCAGATCGTTCTCGAGCTGCGACAGCATATTCCGCGTAATCCGATCCCCCGCAACCTGGCTCTGTGTCAAGCCCGCCTTCAGCCGCGTCTGCCGGAGCTTCTGTCCCAGTGTCATATTACCGTCCCCCGTAAATTATATTTACATTCAGCATACCACACTCTCCCGCTAAACGCAATCGCCCCGCCAAGCTCCGCCGGCTCCAACTTTTGTCGCGCTGAAGCAGAAAACCGCCCCGGCTCTTTCGAGCCGGGGCGGCAAACCAATCCGCTTAGTGCGTCAGGAAGAACATCAGTGCAAACAGGATCGTGATGACCCAGGTGCCGACGTTGACTTCCTTGATCTTGCCGGTGAAGATCTTAACGAACACATAGGAGATCAGGCCGAACGCAATACCATAGGAAATATTGTAGGTCAGCGGCATGATGGCCACGGTCAGGAAGCCGACAACCGCTTCCGCAGGATCATCCCAGTTGATGTTGCGGACGTTGCTCATCATAAGCACGCCGACGTAGATCAGCGCAGCCGCGCAGGCGTAGGTCGGAATGAGCTGCGCAACCGGCGCGAGGAACATCGCAATGAAGAACAGCGCAGCGGTCGCCATGGACGCAAGACCGGTGCGGCCGCCTTCAGCGACACCCGCGGAGGACTCGACGAACGTGGTAACAGTGGACGTGCCGCAGACTGCGCCGCAGCAGGTAGCGATGGCGTCAGCCAGCATCGCCTTGTCCATGTTGGGGACGTTGCCTTCCTTGGTCAGCATATTGCCGCAGGCGCAGGCGCCGTACAGCGTGCCAAGGGTATCGAACATATCGACCATGCAGAACGCAAGCATCGAGGTGATGAACATGACGATGAACGCGCCGGAGCCGTTGGCCGCAATGTACGCAGAGAAGTCAAAGCCTTCCGTAAAGACCTTGCCGAACGCCATGGAGCCGAAGTCCTTAAACGCACCGAAGAAGTCGCTCGTCAGGTTGGGAGCAACCGCAGTGGCGTAGAAATCGGGGATGGAGATCAGGCCGACGATGTAGTAGATCACAGCGGAGCCGAGGATGCCCCACAGAACCGCGCCCTTGACCTTCTTCTTGGACATCGCGCCGATGGCAAAGACCGTGATGATCGTGAGCAGCAGCGGGAACACCGTTGCCCAAGTCGCCGAACCGGAGAATACGTTAAACGAAACCAGATTGACCAGCGTTGCGCCGTCGTCCACAACGATACCGGCGTTCTGCATCCCGATGAAGGCGATGAACAGGCCGATACCAGCGGAGATGGCGACCTTGACCGCCTGCGGGATCGCGTCGAAGATGATCTTGCGCAGACCGGTGACCGTCAGCAGCACGAACACGATGCCGTCGACAAGAACCATGACCAGCGCGTTGGCATAGCTCAGACCCATGCCGAAGCAGACTGTGTAAACGAAGTACGCATTCAGGCCCATGCCAGACGCCTGCGCCAGCGGCAGGTTGGACAGCAGGCCGATGAGAACCGTGCCGATGACAGCGGAGATGGCGGTTGCGATGTAGACCGCGCCGTAGCTCACCGTGCCAAGCTCAGCGAACATACCGGCGTTGACCATCAGAATGTAGGCCATCGCCATGAAGGTGGTAATACCGGCCATGATCTCTGTCCGGACGGTCGTACCGTGTTCCTTCAGATGAAAGCGTTTTTCCATACAAATTCCTCCATTTCATTTCTCCCAGTTCGTCCGGTATGGGCGAACCCTTTACACATATTATAGTGAATATTGCCCGAAAAAACAAGCTGTTAGGACGTGCGTTTTGCGCTAAATTATTTTTAGATTTTTTGCAAAAAGACGAAAATCGCAAATTTATTTGACAAGCAAACCAGGCCTGACTATAATAACAAAGATAATATACACGGAAAAACTGTGTAATAAAGGAGACGACAGTATGACCTATCCCATGACGATCGCCGGTGTCAAGCGGGAGCTTCCGCTCTGTAAGGTGGCAGACGATCTGTACATTGGCGCGTTCATCATGTTCGGTGACGCGGAGATCACCGTGGCCTGCGCAAAGGAGCTTCTCGCCCGCGCGCCGAAAGACTATGACTATCTGCTCACGGCCGAAGCCAAGAGCATTCCCCTGATTCACGAGATGGCGCGTCAGTCCGGCGCAAAGACCTATTTCGTTGCCCGCAAGGGACTGAAGGTCTACCTGACCGATCCGCTCTGCGTCGATGTCAACTCCATCACCACGCAGCATGAGCAGCACCTCTATCTCTCCGGCGCGGATGCCGCCTTGATGCGCGGCAAGCGCATTCTGATCGTCGACGACGTGATCTCGACCGGCGAATCACTCAAGGCGCTGGAAAAGCTCGTCGAAGAAGCGGGCGCAACCGTCGCCGGCCGTATGGCTGTCCTCGCCGAGGGCGAAGCGCAGCAGCGCAGCGACATCATCTACCTGGAAAAGCTCCCGGTCTTTAACGCTGACGGCACCGTCAAGGCTTAACTCCCTATGGACACATCAGCGGCTCGCATTTTCCAATGCGAGCCGCCTTTTTACATCCCGCGCCCTGTTCCCCCTATTCTGCTGCACCTTGTAGGGGCGGATGACTCTGTCCGCCCGCTTTTCCGGTTTCCTCCGCACGCAAAGGAGAACAGGAAACGGGGTCGAAAAACATTTTCCGAATAGAGGCGAAAAGAATGGGGACACAATAGCGTCCCCGTTTTCCTTCTATTCTTCCATCAGCAGCTTCTCATCAATCCGATACCGGCCATCTTGCTCCAAAATCCCATATCCGCATTTCTTTGCAATTTCAAACAGCTTGTCGCCGTCCACACCGGTCAGATTATCAACCTTATCGAGGAACTTCTGCGCATCCGGATGGAAGCTCGAAAGCGTGATAAAAATCCCACGCGAGCCGTTTTCCGCGCACACCGCGCCATAGAACTCCCGCACATCCTTGCTGCACATCACGGCATGGCGGTTTTTCATCTGCATGAGCACCGTCTCCCGGTATCCAAGGTCGTCCTGCGTATGGATCACGCCGTCAATTCCGCCGTCGTCCGAACCGCCGGTCACGGTTCCTTCGTCAACCACCTTGCCCGTCAGCACATAGTACCGCCGCAGCAGCTCCACGCAGTAGACCTCAAACCATTCGCCGCCCTTCGTGTGCACCGCTTCGAGGAAGCATTCCCGCAGATCGCCTCCCTCGGCGGCCTGCCGCAGCCAGCTTCCAAGCTCCGTGCCCGGATAGCCGCCCTCGTCCGCAAGCCGGTAGCCGCGGCTCGTCTTGCGGATGTGCTGCTCCCGCTCCAGCTCCAGCAGCACTCGTCCGACGATACTCCGCAGCGCGTTGTCATCGGCCTTTCCTGCCGTCAGATCCGTGCCGAAATGGTGCTCCGCACGCCGAAAAAGCGTCTGCTTGCCAAGCGTCTGTCCGCCGCCAAGCTCCGAGAGTACAAACTCGCGCACCTTCGCCGGACTCACGCCGATGAGCTGTTCCGGCTGCACCCGCAAAAAGCCAACCGCATCTTCCGTAATCACGCCGCTGTGAATCAGCTCTGTCAGCAGCATTCCCAACCGGCTTTTGCCGCGTACCACCGCCGAGTCCGGCCGCAGATCCGCTTTACTTCTCACCTGTTCTCCGAGCCGCCCCGCGCAGCGCTCAATAAGCTGCTTGCGCCGCAGCGGCGCAGCCGCCGCCAGTTCCTCACACAGCACTCCCCGCAGCGCTTCATCCGTCCAAGTCTGCATCGCGCCCCCTCCTTTTTCTCCATTTTACGCGACGCTCCTGAAAAAAGCAACGCTCGAGACGCAAAATGCGCTGATGGGGTGGGTATTTCTATGGTACGCCCGATACGATTCGAACGAGCGACCTACAGAGTCGGAGTTTTCAGACATCATCTGATAAAATGCTGTATTTTCAAGGGTTATACGGTTTTTTGCGAGAATGTTCGTCTTTTCTGAATGATTGCAAAGCCATTGAAAACACTGGACAAACCGGCTTTTTTGGGATTTCGGATGATAGTAGTCAAATAGTAGTCACGGTCATATCATTGCCAGAACAACATTTCAGGAAAAACATAAAGACGCGCTGCTTGCAGAATTACAAGCAGCGCATCTTCATATGTCGGTCAATTATCAAGATCGTTTCAAATCATATCCTT
>CAKUJA010000049.1 GCA_934661135.1 uncultured Oscillospiraceae bacterium | reverse complement strand
GTCCGATGTCCCCTTCTCAGAAAGAGAAAAACTGTTCTAAGTCCTCTTAAATAGCCGCTCCAACTGCCGTTTGGTCAATTCAATACAAACCGGCCGGCCATGCGGACAATATTTAATATCCTCTCTTGACAGCACTTCTCTTACCAGATGCTCCCGCTCGGCGTCCTCCGTATGCCACCCGGCCTTGATAGCCGCCTTGCACGCAATCGTATGCAGCATATGGTCGCGCAGCGTCCCGGGGTTGAGCGTCCGCCCGGCCAGCAGCTCCGCCGCCAATTCCTGCAGCAGCGCCCGCGCGTCCTTCTCATCCACATCGCAGGGAATCCGCCGAATCCGCACATCCCCATCTCCGAAGTCCGCCGTCTCAAACCCGAACCGCTCCAGCAGCGCCGCGTTTTCCAATACCGCCGCTGCCTCCTCGCGTCCCAGCTCCGCCGAAACCGGCGTCAAAAGCTGCTGCGACACAATCGGGTGCTCCTCCGCCTTCAGCTTCTCAAACAGGATTCGCTCGTGTGCCGCGTGCTTGTCAAGAAACAGCACGCGCTCCCCCTGCTCCACAATAATATAGCTGTCCATCACTTCGCCGACCACGCGGAACGTCTGCTCCGGCATCTCCAGCGCGATCTGCTCCGCTGCGGGTTCCGGCTCTGCCGCAAGCGTTGCCGCATCCTTGCCGCAAGCGCTGCCGCAATCCTGCCGCACGTCTGCCGCCAGATTTTTTGCGGCAGCGAGTGCCATTTGGTGCGGTTCTGTCCGTGTCTCGCGGACAGGTACCTGAATTTGCGACGCAACAACCGTCCGTCCTGCTGTCCGCTCCTGACGGACGCTCAGCTCCGACTGCACCGCCGGGCGCTCCGTCATCCGCGGCGTCTGCGCCGCCTGCCGCCGGTATTCCTCGGCCTGCATCGTCCTGTAAAAGCTCGCCTTGGCCGCAGCCGCCGCATGGGTGGTTCCCTGTCCCGCAGGCTCCTGCGGCTTCGCCGGAATATTCGGAGTTTCCGGCATTTTCTCCGATTTCGGCTCCTTTTTCCCAAGCTGCATCGCCTGCCGCCCCGACGCATTCGACAGCGTCGAGAGCACCGCATAGTGCACCGCGTCAAATACCGCGCGCTCCGACAAAAATTTCACTTCCGTTTTCGCCGGGTGTACGTTCACGTCCACCATCTCACGCGGCATCGTAATCTCCAACACACACACCGGAAACCGCCCCGCCATCATCTGGTTGCGGTACGCTTCCTCCAGCGCCGCCGACAGCAGCCGCGACCGGATAAACCGTCCATTCAGGAAAAAGTATTGTAAACTCCGATTTCCGCGCGTTGCAGTCGGTTTTGAGACATATCCGGATACCGTAAACTTCTCCCACGTCCCATGCACTTCCAGCATATTTTTCGCCAGCTCGCGCCCGAGTATCGTGTAAATCGCGCTCATCCGCCGCCCGTCGCCGCCGGTCTGAAGCTGTGTCTCTCCGTCCCGAATCAGCCGGAACGCAATCTCCGGGTGCGCGAGCGCCTGCTGCTGCACGACCGACACCACGGCCGATCCCTCCGCGCTGTCGGACTTCATAAACTTCATCCGCGCCGGCGTGTTGAAAAACAGGTCGCGTACAATGATCGTCGTACCCTGCGGGCATCCCGCCGGCTGCTGCGCCGTCACGATTCCGCCCTCCAAATGTAAACCAATTCCTTCCGAATCCTCGGCCTTTGTCAGCAAATCAATGCGGCTGACCGACGAAATCGCCGCCAATGCTTCACCGCGGAATCCAAGCGTCCCAATCGCCGCAAGATCCTCCTTCGCGCGGATTTTGCTGGTTGCATGGCGCAAAAATGCCGTCGGCGCATCCTCCGGCGCAATCCCGCAGCCGTTGTCCGCCACACGCAGAAACGTCATGCCGCCGTTTTGAATCTCCACCGTGATCTGCGTCGCCCCGGCATCGATCGCATTTTCGACCAGTTCCTTCACTGCGGACGCCGGCCGTTCTACCACCTCGCCCGCCGCAATCAGATCGGCCACGTGCCGATCCAACTGAATGATATGCGCCATGAAAACCTCCTTAGGAAAGCGTCAAAAGTCCAAACGACATCGCGTTGATGATCGCGTGCAGGGTGATCGGCGCCCAGATCGTGCCCGCCTTTTCATACACCCACCCCAGCGCAATCGCCGCCGGAATGTACGGAATACAGCTAATCAGCACTGAACCGGCCGGATAGATCGCAAAATACTGCCAGTTGTGCATAAAAACGAAGATAAAACACGACACCGCATAGGCCAGCCAGCGCGACGTCCGGTGCAGCGACCCAAACACCAACCCACGAATCAGCGATTCCTCGATGACCGGCGCAAGGATGATCGTCACGAACATCATCGCATACCGGTTTTCCAATACCAGATCGCCCACCGTCTCATTATTATAGATGGTATAGCTGTCCGCCAGCTTGCCGAGCACCCACTGGACGCCCGCCGTTGCCGCATAGTAGAGCACAAATCCGAGGATCAGCGCCTGCACAAAGCTCCAAAATCCATGTCCGAAAAATCGCTGCCGCAGAAAATCCCGAAAAATAATCAGCACCACGACCAGATTGACCGCAAAATAGATCAAATTGACCGTCAGCATATCCGGGTGCAGTCCAAGCAGCGCCGCCACAAGCTGAATCAGGTAGCTCAGCAAAAACAGATAAAACGGCAGGTAACACCAGCCTGCAATCGTGGCCGCGCGGCTCAGTCCGCGGCCGAGGGAAGGTTGTCTCGCCATAAAAAACTCCTTAGAGCATTTGCTTCAGCTTGTAGAGCACGTTCATCGCCTCAATCGGCGTCAGCGTTTCCACGCTCACGGCCTCCAGCGCGCTGCGCAGCTCGTCCGTATGTAAGTCCATCATGGACACCTGTTCCGACGGCTCCCGCGTTTTCGGCGCAGCCTGCGGCGCTCCGCTCTCCAGCTCCTTCAAAATTGTCCGCGCCCGGGCAACCACCTTGTCCGGCAGTCCCGCCAGCTTCGCCACCTCGACGCCGTAGCTGTCGTCCGCCGCACCGGGCACAATTTTTCGCAGGAAAATCATCTCGTCTTTCCGCTTTTTTACCGCAATATTGAAATTTTTTACGCCGGAAATTTGTTCTTCAATATCGGTCAGCTCATGGTAATGCGTCGCAAACAGCGTCTTTGCGCCGAGCTTTTTGCGGTCTGCGCAATACTCCAAAACCGCTCTTGCAATCGCCATGCCGTCAAATGTCGACGTGCCGCGGCCAATTTCGTCCAGAATCAGCAGCGAGTTCGGCGTCGCATTTTTCAAAATGTCGGCCACCTCGTTCATCTCGACCATAAACGTCGACTGCCCGGACGCCAGATCGTCCGACGCGCCGATCCGCGTAAACAGCTTATCTACAATGCCGATCCGCGCCGCGCCCGCGGGCACAAAGCTTCCCATCTGCGCCATCAGCACAATCAGCGCCACCTGCCGCATATACGTGGATTTACCGGCCATATTCGGCCCCGTGATAATCGCGGTTCGCCCGCCCTCCAGACTGAGATTTGTGTCGTTCGGCACAAACAGCGCATCCTTGAGCACCTGCTCCACAACCGGGTGCCGCCCCGCTGTAATCCGGATTTCGCCGGACAGGTCGATCTCCGGCTTGCAGTAGTGGTTGTTCACCGCGACCGCCGCCAGCGCGCAGAGCACATCCACCGCCGCAACCGCCTGCGCCGTCTGCTGTACGCGGGCGCTCTGCGCCGCGACAAACTCGCGCAATTCGCAAAATAGCTGGTATTCCAGCGCAATTACGCGATCCTTTGCGGTTAAAATCGTATTTTCCAGCTCTTTCAGCTCCTCGGTGATATACCGTTCGCCGGTCGAGAGCGTCTGCTTGCGAATGTAGTTGTCCGGCACCAGATCGATCTGCCCCTTGGCCACCTCGATATAGTAGCCGAACACGCGGTTATATCCCACGCGCAGATTGCGGATACCGGTCTTTTCCTTCTCCTCCGCCTCAATCTTCGCCAGCATATCCTTGCCGCCGGTCTGAATCGCGCGCAGCCGGTCAACCTCCGCGTTTGCGCCGCTGCGAATCAATCCGCCCTCGCGCACGAGCAGCGGCGGCTCGTCGACAATCGTCGACAAAATGCGGCTTGTAATATCCTCAAGCGTGTCGAGCTGCTCGCGCAGCACCGCCAACAGCGACGCGTCCATCCCCTCCAGCAGCCGCCGAATCTCGGGGAGCACCTGCGCGCCCTGCGCCAGCGATGCCAGATCGCGGCACGAGCAGCTCCCGGTCGCAATGCGGGTCATTGCCCGCTCAAAATCCGTCACATCGCGCAGGTTCAGCAGCAGCTCCTCCCGCTCGATGGTCCTTTTCGTCAGCTCCTCCACGGCGCCGAGCCGCTTCGTAATCTGTGCCGGACTCAGCAGCGGCCGCTCCATCCAGCTCCGCATCAGCCGCCCGCCCATGGCGGTCTTGGTCTGATCCAGCACCCAGAGCAGCGTTCCGCGCTTTTCCTTCGAGCGCATTGTCTGCGTCAGCTCCAAATTCCGCCGTGCCGACAGGTCAAGACCCATAAACCGCCCGGCCATATAGAGCTCCATCTGCCGGATGTGCGGCAGGTCGTTTTTTTGCAGATTTTTCAGCGTCCGCAGCAGCGCGCCCGCCGCGCGCACCGCGCACGGCATCGCTTCCAGCTCGCCCAGCGCGCCAAACTGTCCGCAAACCGCGTCCCCGCAGTCCTGCGCGTCAAATTGCTCCGCAGTCCCCCGGTTCAGACACGCGCCGAGCCGTTCTGTCAGCAGCGTGCAGATTGTCTCGCTCTGCGCCGCATCGCCGCCGAGCAGCGCCTCCGCCGGCAGAAAGCTCCCCAGCTCGTTGCAGGCCGCCTCCGCCCAGTCCGTCCCATTCACCTGCGTCACATGGAACGCGCCGGTCGACACATCGCAGAACGCCAGTCCGCAGACGTCCTCCCCGGCGTACAGGCAGGCGTAGTAGTTGTTCTGCGACTCCGTCAGCATCGAGCTTTCCGTCACCGAGCCGGGCGTCACAATGCGGATAATGTCCCGCTTCACCAGTCCCTTCGCCAGCGCCGGATCCTCCATCTGCTCGCACACCGCCACCTTATATCCCTTGGCGACCAGCCGCGCGATATAGCTCTCCGACGAATGATACGGCACGCCGCACATCGGCGTCTTTTCTTCCTCCGGCTTGTCCTTCGCATGGTCGCGCGTCGTAAGCGTCAGATCCAGCTCACGCGACGCAATGCGCGCGTCCTCCTCAAACATCTCATAGAAATCCCCAAGGCGGAAAAACAGCAGGCAGTCCGGGTTCTGCGCCTTGACCGCGCGGTATTGCTGCATCATGGGGGTCAATTCTGCCATAGGAGCTTCCTTCTTTCTCGCATTTATAACCGTATTTCCGGTCAAATCGGCACAAAGGTTGCCGTATTGATCCAATCAATGGGGGCTTCCGCCAGCTCTCCGACAAGGCTCCATGTCGTGCAGCCGGTGATCTTCGCATGGACAAACTGCCCGATCAGCGCGTCGCCGCCGTTCATGCGAACCAGCCGCCCGCCCTCCGTCCGCGCCGTGAGCTGCTCGCCGTCCTTGCCGTCGACAAGGACGAGCATCGTCTTGCCGATGTAGTTCCGGTGGATTTCCAGCGAAATGCGGTTCTGCACCTCGCAGAGCCGGTCAAAGCGCCGGTTCTTCTCCTCCTTCGGCGTCGGGTCGTCCATCTTTGCCGCCGGCGTACCCGCGCGCGGCGAGAAAATAAACGTAAACAGCGCGTCATAGCGCACGTGCTCGATCAGCTTGATCGTGTCCTCAAATTCTTCCTCTGTCTCCCCGGGGAAGCCGACAATCACGTCGCTTGTCAGCACGAGATCGGGCATCAGTGTCCGCCCATAGTGAACAAGCTCGAGATACTGCGCCGAATCGTAGTGCCGGTTCATCGCCTTGAGCACCCGGTCGTTTCCCGACTGGAACGGCAGATGGAACTGCTTTGCGATCTTCGGATATTTTGCAATCGTGTCAAACAGCTTGTGGCTTGCGTCCTTCGGGTGGCTCGTCATGAAGCGGAGCCAAAACTGTCCCGGAAGCTGCGCAATTTCCGCCAAAAGGTCGGCAAAATCCACGCCGCAGTCGAGATCCTTGCCGTAGGAGTTCACGTTCTGTCCCAGCAGCGTGATGTCCTTGTAGCCTGCCGCAACCAGCGCGCGCACCTCGTCCATGATCTCCTCCGGCCGGCGCGACCGCTCGCGCCCGCGCACATACGGCACGATGCAGTACGAACAGAAGTTGTTGCACCCATACATGATCGACACCCACGCCTTGAGATCGGACGTCCGCACCACAGGGACACCCTCGGCGATGTTGCCCGCCGAATCGTCGGTTGCAAAAATGCGCTTGTTGTGCGCGAGAACATATTGCAGCAGCTCCGGGAACCGCCAGAGCTGGTGCGGGTTAAAGACGCCGTCCACATGGCGGTAGCTCTTTTTGATCCGCTCCGCCACGGCCGGCTGCCCCATCATGCACCCGCAGAGGAAGATCTTCTGCCCCGGGTGGCGCGCCTTCGTGTGCACGAGCGCGCCCACGTTGCCGTAGACCCGCGTCTCCGCGTGTTCGCGGATTGCGCACGTATTGATGACGATGCAGTCCGCCCCCTCCTCGCTGTCGGTCAGCGCATATCCGCAGCTTTGCAGCATTCCGCGGATGCGCTCCGAGTCGGCCTCATTCTGCTGACAGCCGTAGGTGTCCACAAACGCCAGCGGCGTCCGTGCCTGCGCCTGCCAGTATTCCCGAATCCGTGCACAGACAGCTTTTTGACGGTCCAGATCGCTCTGCGCGATCACAACAGTTTTGCGCTCCAAGGCAGTATCCTCCGAATTTCGATAACTTGACACCATATTATATCAGAGGGCAGATCGGATTTCAACGGAATTTCCTTAACTTTTCTGAAGTGGTTGCAATGCCGCCCCAAATCCGCTAAAATAGTTTACAGAATGTTAATTCTCTGCCGCACGCAGCCGATTGAAAACGCGCCTGCCCTGTGGTACACTATCGTGGAAATCCGTCTGAAAGGAAGGATGTCCCGTTGTCTGATTCCACCGCTGCCGCGCGCAGCCGCCGCCTGCTGGTGCTCCTGGCCGCCCTGCTGGGGCTCTGCATTGCGGCGCTGGCCTTCGGCCTTTGGGCGCGTGGGCGCACGCCGGACGCGCAGCGTGAAGTGCTCCGCTGCGGCGATCTCACGCTGACCAATCAGGATCTCGCCTACTACTATTGGAGCGAGTATTATTTCTTAATCAATGAAGGCGGCAGCAGTCTCGACCCGGATACCGACCCCGCTGCCCAGCCGGTCGACGATACCCGCACCTGGCAGGACACCCTGCTCGACCGTGCGCTCGTCACCGCGCAGGACACGCTTGCCAATGTCCTCGCCGCGCAGGACACCGGCTTTGCGCTCCCCGAAAGCTACGAGACCTCGCTTGCGCAGGTCATGGACGACCTCTCGTCCTATGCCGCCGCGCTCGGGTTCACCGATGACGCCGGCGATGCCGACCTCACAGCCTACTTACAGGCGTCCTACGGCTCGGCCGCCGAACCGGAGAGCTTCCGCCGCTACATGGAAAACGCCTATCTCGCCACGGCCTACGCCGATGCGCAGCGCGAAGCGTTGCCGCAGCCGGAGGAAGCCGCTGTCCGCGCCTACTTTGTCGCCCACGCGCAGGACTACCCGGAGCTCAGCCTGACCGACGGCCCCATGCCGAACGCGCTGCTGCTCTGCTTCGACCAATACGACGACAATTCCTCCATGGCCGCGACCGTACTTAGTGCGTGGCTGGCGGACAATGGAGGAGAATCCGCCCTGCGGGAGCTTGCAGACACCTACTGCGGCGGCGCGGACGCGCTGACCGCAGCGTATCCCGGTGACGGACAGACGCCGGACTGTGCCGCAGACTGGCTCTTCTCCCCCGCCCGCCAGATCGGCGACAGTACCGTCGTCTCCGACGACTCCGGCGCCTATCTGCTCTACATCACCGGCTTCCAGGCGCAAACCCGCTGGCAGCAGGCCGCGTCCGACGCGCTGCTCGACGAGCAGGCGCGCAACGAAAGCCTGTTGCTCACAGAGCGCTATCCGCTGGAGGTCAATCGAAGCAAAATTGTCATCTTGCAGCCGGATGGGCTGTTTGATACCAATGAACAACAGAAATGAGGGAAAAACAGAATGAAATGTAAGTATTGCGGCGCAGAGCTGGACGCCGACATGAAGTCCTGTCCGGAATGCGGCAAATCGCAGACCGACGCCGCAGAAGAAGCCGCCGCGCAGGACACTGCGGCCGCTGAAGCATCCGCGCAAACCGCTTCTGCCGAAACACCGGCCGAGTCCGCTTCTGTGGAAGCTGAATCCGTCCAGGAATCCGCACCTTCCGAGCCGAAGGCTGAGAAGAAAAAGGCCAACTGGATGCTCGGCGCGGCCATCGCCGTGCTGGTCATCATCGTTGCCATGCTTGTTGTCAAGATTGTCCGTGACTCGCGGACACCCGTGACGCTTCCCGCCGAGGACAGCGACGCTGTCGTCGACAGCGCAGACCCGGCCTCGTCCCCAGACGACTCCAGCAAGCTCGACTCCACCGGCGACGGCGAGAGCACCGAAATCCCGCTCAATGGTGTGAGCTACACCGTGACCGCTGACGCGCTGACCGACGACGTGCTCAACCGCGTGATTGCCACCTGCGGCGACCTCACGCTGACGAACCGTGACCTGCCGATCTACTACTGGCAGCAATATTTCTCGTTCGCCAACACCTATGGAATGTACCTCAGCTACCTGCTCGACACCAGCATCCCGCTCGACCAGCAGATGTATAACGAGGAGTCTACCTGGCAGCAGATGTTCCTCGGCAGCGCGCTCGATACCTTCCGCTACCACTCCGCCATGGCGCAGGAAGCCGAAGCCAGCGGCTACACCCTCTCGGACGAGAGCGAACAGCTTCTCTCCGAAATGCGCGACAACCTCGCCGCCAATGCCGAAGCAGCCGGCTATGAGAGCGCTGACGCCTACCTGCAGGCATCCTTCGGCCCGAGCGTCACAGTCGACGACTACATCGTTTTCCTCAGCCGCTACCTGCTTGGCTCGGAATATCTGAGCGACCTGGTTGCGGCGCAGGAGCCGTCCGATGCCGACGTCAGCCAGTATTATGACGATAACGCAGATGACTACGCACAGAAGGGCGTCGAGAAGATCGACAAACCCATGGTCAACGTCCGCCACATTCTGATTCAGCCGGCGCAGTCCGACGATGGCACCATCACCGATGAAGCGTGGGCCGACGCTGAACAGGAAGCCAACGACATTCTGAACGAATGGCTCTCCGGCGAGATGACCGAGGAGTCCTTTTCCGCACTGGCCAATGAACATTCCACCGATCCCGGCAGCAACACCAACGGCGGTCTCTATGAGGATGTCCACCCCGGCCAGATGGTCGAAGCCTTCAACGACTGGTGCTTTGCCGACGGCCGTCAGCCGGGTGACTACGGCATCGTCAAAACCAACTACGGCTACCATATTATGTTCTTCTCCGGCGTGGGTGAAACCGTCTACTGGTTCCAGACCGCAAAAGAGGACTATGTGACTGAGCTGTCCGCCAAGTTGGAGGACGAAATCTCCGCGAAATATTCCTTTGAAAGCAATGTGGACAATGCCGCGCTCGTCGACGTGCTGTTCCAGGAAGCAACGGATTCTGCTGAGTAAAGGAGTGCCATTTTAATGAAGCGTCTTCTGTTTTTCGTCAACCCCAACGCGGGGCATACCGAGATTCGGAGCAGCCTCATGCAAGTCATTCAGATTTTTACCGCCGGCGGCTATGACGTCACCGTACACCCCACCTCCGGCCCCAAGGATCTCACGCGCCAGATCGCCGCGCGCGGCGCAGACTATGATCTCATCGTCTGCACCGGCGGCGACGGCACGCTGAACGAAGCCACCTCCGGCCTGATGCAGCTTTCCAACCGTCCGCCGCTCGGCTACATTCCCGGCGGCACGGTCAACGACGTTGCCGCATCGCTCGGCCTGTCCCGCGACCCGGTCGTCGCCGCGCAGGACATTGTCCACGGCGTGCCGTATCCCATCGACATCGGCTCATTCGGCAAGGAGCACTGGTTCGACTATGTCGCTGCCTTCGGCCTGTTTACCAACGTCCCCTACGAAACGCCGCAGGAGGACAAGCGCATCTGGGGCAAGCTCGCCTACTTTTTCAACGGCGTGCAGGCGCTCTCCGAGGTGCACCCGGTGCACGCCCGCGTGAGCTGGGACGGCAAGACCATCGAAGCCGACCTGCTCGACGGCCTGGTATGCAGCACGACCTCCGTCGGCGGCTTCCGTCCGGCCAAAACCGCCAACCCCTTTGAGATCAGTCTCAACGACGGGCTCTATGAGGTTGTGCTTGTGCGTGACATTAAAAACATCGCCGAGTTCAGCGCCGTCGCCGCCAAGCTGCTGCGGCTGGACTTCCAGAATGACGACTACTTTATCACCTGCCAGACCAGCAGCATCCGCTTCGAGTTCGACCGCCCTGTGGCGTGGACGCTCGACGGCGAGTTCGGCGGCAGTGTGGACAACATTGAAATTCGCAACAACCGCCGCGCGGTTGACATTATCGTCCCACGCTGAGGCCAGAAAGAAGCGATCGTATGCATCTCCGCTTTGCCACCCCGGCCGACGCCGCAGCGCTGCTGCGCATCTACGCTGAGTCCATCGATACCTCAATTACCTTTGAATATGCGCTCCCCTCGGAGAACGAGTTTGCGGGTCGGATCGCGGAGATCTCCGCCTTTTATCCTTATCTCGCACTTTTTGACGGCGACACGCCTGTCGCCTACGCCTATGCCCATCGCGCGCAGGAGCGCGCCGCCTACGGCTGGAACGCAGAGCTTTCGATCTACATCGCCCGCGCCTACGCGCACCACGGCCTTGGCCGTCTGCTCTACGGCACGCTGATGGAGCTGCTTCGTCTGCAAGGCGTCAAAACGGTCTACGGCGTTGTCACCAGTCCCAATCCACCGAGCGAAGCGCTCCATGCGGCCATGGGATTCCACCGTGCCGCGCGCTTCACCGACGCAGGTTATAAAAACGGCGGCTGGCACGATGTCACGTGGTTCGAGCGTGAACTTGCACCCCATGACGGCGAACCCGCGCCGCTGCGCCCCATTTCTGAGATTGCGCAGTCTGCGGCGCTGCTGCGCATCTGCGAAGCGGAAATCGCCCGCAAATTCTCCGCCAAATCGCTTTGAGCTTAGGGTGTATCTGGAAACTCCCAATGTGACCGGCAGCGAGGGATTTTTGCGTTGAGCAAGACATTTTTTCGCAGGAATACTGACGTATTTCAAGAAAAAATAACGCGGCACACCGCAAAAAGACCCGCTGTCTGGGTGCGTTGGGAGTTTTCATATACACCCTAGTCCCCCGGCGCGAACTTCGCGCCGGGGATTGCTTCGTTCACGAACATTTTTTGAACTGTTCACAAATAATTCAACTCTCCCCTATTGACAATGCCCTGGGAAGGTGTTAAACTGCGTTTAGCACTCAAGGATAGTGAGTGCTAATATTGAAGGGAGATGCGGATATGGAACTGACAGACCGGAAAAAGAAAATTCTCCGTGCCATCGTTGACCAGTACATCCGCACCGCTGAGCCGGTCGGCTCCAAAACCATCGCGCAGATGCCTGGCATGGATTTCTCCTCTGCCACCATCCGCAACGAGATGGCCGACCTCACAAGCCTTGGCCTGCTCGAGCAGCCGCATACGTCGGCCGGCCGCGTGCCAAGCGCCGCGGGCTACCGCTTCTATGTGGACGAGCTCATGCAGGACTACCGCCTGACCGTCGACGAGACACGCTCGATCAATCAGGCCATGGAAGGCAAAATGCAGGAGTTCGACAAAATGATCTCCCAAGTCGGCAAGATGGTCTCCAGCATGACCAATCTCCCGGCCTATGCCGTGGCAAGAGGTCTGGCCAGTGTGACCGTCAAGCGATTCGACCTGATTCTGGCTGAAGCCGGCAGCTTCATCCTTGTGGTGATGCTCAGCGACAACGCCGTAAAAAATAAGCTCATCCGCCTTCCGGTGGATGTTGCCGAAGCGGATTTGAAGCTGCTTTCCGCCGTGCTGAACGCCGGGTTGACCGATTTGACCGCCGATGCCATCACGCCGGACGTGCTGGCGCGTGTTACGCGCAGCGCCGGCAGCGCCGCAAGCCTTGTTCCCATCATCGTCGATTTTGTCACCGAGCTGCTCCGCAAGCCGGCCGAGGAGGTCTATATGACCGGCCAGGCCAAGCTGCTCAGCCAGCCGGAATACCACGACATCGAAAAAGCACAGGAAGTGCTCACCAACCTCGACGAGGACATCATCTCCAACCTTCCCGCAACGCTCTCCTCCAATTCCCGCACGCAGATTTTGGTCGGGCCGGAAAACGTCGCCAAAGAGCTGAAGGATACCAGCGTCGTGATGACGAAGTTCGACATCGGCGACGGGATGCAGGGCATGATCGGTGTCCTCGGCCCCACGAGAATGGATTACGCACAGATCACGGCGCGCCTGAGTTATTTTGCCGAGAATTTGGGCAGAATGTTCCAGAAAAGCCAGACGCCCGCGCTGGAAGATCCGAAAAAGAATACCCCGGAGGGATAAGATATGACTGATGAAGAAAAGAATGTAGACCAGCAGGCCGAAACGCCGCAGCCGAATGAGGCCGCGCCGGAGACGCCGCAGGCCGAGCCGGCCGCCGCTCCACAGCCGGAAGCCGCGAAGGACGAAGCGCCCTCCGAGCTGGATCAGGCCAAGGGCGACCTTGCCAAGGAGCATGATAATTATCTCCGTCTTGCCGCGGAATATGATAACTTCCGCAAGCGCAGCCAAAAGGAAAAAGACAATCTCTATGTCGACATCAAGGCCGAGACCGTGGAAAAATTCCTTCCGGTCTACGACAACCTCGAGCGTGCCCTCGCGCAGCAGACCACCGATGAAGCCTTCAAAAAGGGCGTCGAGATGACGATGACCCAGCTCACCGGCGTGTTTGAAAAGCTCGGCGCCGTGCCGTTTGGCGCCGTGGGCGAGCCGTTCGACCCCACGCTCCACAACGCCGTGATGCACGCGGAGGACGAGAATGAAGCCGAAAACGTCATCATTGAGGTTTTCCAGAAAGGCTTCCGTATCGGCGATAAGGTTGTCCGCTTCGCCATGGTGAAGGTTGCGAACTGAGCAGCCACCCGAATGGGTTTTATCAATTTGTAAAAAATGTTTCTTGATATAAATTGGAGGAATTGATTATGAGTAAAATTATTGGTATCGATCTTGGTACAACCAACAGTTGTGTAGCAGTTATGGAAGGCGGCGAACCCGTCGTCATCGCCAACGCCGAAGGCAACCGCACCACACCGTCCGTCGTCGCGTTCAGCAAAACCGGTGAGCGTATGGTCGGTCAGGTCGCAAAGCGTCAGGCTGTCACGAACTCCGACCGCACGATTTCTTCCATCAAGCGTCACATGGGCACCGATTATAAAGTCGACATCGACGGCAAGAAGTACACCCCGCAGGAAATCTCGGCCATGATTCTGCAAAAGCTGAAGGCCGATGCAGAAGCCTATCTCGGCGGCACGGTTTCCGAAGCTGTCATCACTGTCCCGGCCTACTTCAACGACGCTCAGCGTCAGGCCACCAAGGACGCCGGCAAGATCGCCGGTCTGGAAGTCAAGCGTATCATCAACGAGCCGACCGCAGCTGCGCTGGCCTACGGTGTGGATAAGGAAGCCGAGCAGAAGATCATGGTCTACGACCTCGGCGGCGGCACGTTCGATGTCTCCATCCTCGACATCGGCGACGGTGTCATCGAAGTTCTGGCCACCAACGGCAACACGCACCTCGGCGGCGACGACTTCGACGAAGCCATTATGAAATACCTCGTCGACGAGTTTAAGAAGGCTGAGGGTATCGACCTGTCGAACGACAAGGTTGCCATGCAGCGCTTGAAGGAAGCTGCTGAAAAGGCAAAGATCGAGCTGTCCGGCGTGACCAGCTCCAACATCAATCTGCCTTATATCACCGCAGACGCCACCGGCCCGAAGCACCTCGACGTCACGCTGACCCGTGCAAAGTTCAATGAGCTGACCGCACATCTGGTCGAAGCGACCGTCGGCCCGGTCAAGCAGGCCATGGCCGATGCGGGTCTGACCGCAAACGACATCTCCAAGGTTCTGCTCGTCGGCGGCTCCAGCCGTATCCCGGCCGTGCAGGAGGAGGTCAAGAAGCTGACCGGCAAGGACGGCTTCAAGGGCATCAACCCCGACGAATGCGTTGCAGTCGGCGCAGCCATCCAGGGCGGCGTCCTCGGCGGCGACGTCAAGGGTCTGCTCCTGCTCGATGTCACCCCGCTGAGCCTTGGCATTGAAACCATGGGCGGCGTGTTCACCAAGCTGATCGACCGCAACACCACCATCCCGACCAAGAAGAGCCAGGTGTTCTCCACCGCAGCCGACAACCAGACCTCTGTGGAAGTCCATGTCCTGCAAGGTGAGCGCGAAATGGCCGCTTACAATAAGACCCTCGGCAAGTTCCAGCTCACCGGCATCGCTCCGGCGCCCCGTGGTGTCCCGCAGATCGAGGTCACGTTCGACATCGACGCCAACGGCATCGTGAACGTCAGCGCGAAGGATCTCGGCACCGGCGCCGAGCAGAAGATCACCATCACCGCTTCGTCCAACCTGTCCAAGGAGGACATCGACAAGGCCGTCAAGGAAGCCGAGCAGTATGCCGCCGAGGATAAGGCGCGCAAGGACGAGGTCGACACGCGCAACGCCGCTGATCAGGTCATCTATCAGTCCGAAAAGACGCTGAACGAGATGGGCGACAAGGTCTCCGAGTCCGACAAGGCTCCGGTGCTCGCCGCGATTGAAAAGCTGAAGGAAGCGCAGAAGGGCACCGATGTCGCCGCCATCAAGGCCGCGACCGACGAGGTTCAGAAAGCATTCTATGCCGTTTCCGAGAAGCTCTATCAGAACGCCGCTCCGCAGGGCGACCCGAATGCAAATCCGGGTGCCGGTGCACAGCCGAATCAGGGTGCCAATGATGACGGCGTCGTCGACGCAGACTTCGAGGAAGTCAACGACAACTAAGCGATGACAAAGTCCAAAGGGGCGGCAAAACCGCCCCTTCGGCTTGTTTTCTCCCGATCCGATTTGAGGTGAGATAGATGGCAGACCAGAATAAACGAGATTATTATGAAGTTTTGGGCGTGGAAAAGAACGCCTCCGACGCCGAAATTAAAAAAGCGTACCGGAAGCTCGCCATGAAATACCATCCCGACCAAAACCCGGGCGATAAATCCGCAGAGGAAAAATTCAAGGAAATCAACGAAGCGTATGAAGTCCTCTCCGACGCCGACAAGAAGGCGCGCTACGACCAATATGGCTTCGCGGGCGTCGACCCGAACTTCAACCCGAACGCCGGCGCAGGCTTTGGCGGTGGCTTCGGTGGGTTTGGCGGCTTCGGCGATCTCGGCGACATCTTCGGCGATTTCTTCGGCGGCGGTGCATCATCGTCCTCCGCGCGCCGCACCGGCCCGACCAAGGGGCAGAATATTGTCGCAGAGCTGGAGATTTCCTTTGAAGACGCAGCGTTCGGCTGCGAACGTGAGATCACCTTCCAGCGCATCGAGCCGTGCAGCACGTGCCACGGCACCGGTGCCAAGGAGGGCAGCCACCCAGAGACCTGTACCTACTGTCAGGGACGCGGCACTGTCCGTACCCAGCAGAATTTCATGGGCATGACGATGCAGTCCGAGCAGCGCTGCCCGAAGTGCGGCGGCAAGGGCACCATCATCAGCGACCCGTGCCAGACCTGTAAGGGCAAGGGTAAGGTGCGCCGCAACAAGACCATCCGCGTCACCGTCCCGGCCGGTATCGACGACGAACAGTCGTTCCGCGTCCGCGACGAGGGCAACGCCGGCTCCAACGGCGGTCCGAACGGCGACCTGCTTGTCACCGTCCACGTCCGCAATCACTCGATCTTCACCCGCGAGGGTGCCAACGTCCACTGCCAGATGCCGATTTCCTTCACACAGGCGGCGCTCGGCGCGACGATCGAGGTGCCGACGCTCGACGGCAAGGTGCGCTACACCATCCCCGAGGGCACGCAGACCGGTACGGTTTTCCGTCTGCGCGGCAAGGGCATCCCCTATGTCGGCTACAAGACGCGCGGCGACCAGTTCGTCACCGTCGTTGTCGAGACGCCGACGAAGCTCTCCAAAGAGCAGAAAGACCTGCTCCGCAAGCTCGAAGATTCCACCGGCGAGTCCTCGCAGCCGAAGCGCAAGAGCTTTTTCGATAAGCTCAAAGGTGAATAACCCCCATAGACCAAAGCGGGCGCTCCTCTCGGAGCGTCCGCTTTTGAGACTATCAAAAACGCTGGAATGCAGCCTTGCGACAGAGTCGCAGGGGAAGAGTGAAGGGGGCAAAGAGTCCCCTTCGCGTTCAATCAAGCAGCTTTTCAAACTTGATAAGTTTGAAAAGCTGGACAGGCAGCGGAGCGAAAAGGCTTTTTCGACACGCTGCAAAGCGGGCGCTCCTCTCGGAGCGTCCGCTTTTTTGTCTTTCACCGCACCGAATGGCACGCTTTTTTGAACCCCTTCTTTTCTTTCTCCCTTCGTAACCGCTGAATCAATCGTCTGCGGTGATCGGCGGATCTTTTGCCCCAACTGTGCAGTTTGAAAAACTTGAAAGACATCCAGTATTCCTGCGTTTTTCAAACTT
>CAKUJA010000048.1 GCA_934661135.1 uncultured Oscillospiraceae bacterium | reverse complement strand
GCTCCGGCACGATCAGCTCCATGCGGTTTCGTGCCGCTTCGTTGATTTCGGCACAATACTGTCTTACGCACACCTGCCAATCCGACGGGCGTTTTTTTCTGGGGATTGGCCGATTTGCGCGGCGAAACCTTGCAAAAAAAGGCAAAACCGGATATACTGTTACCGATTACGCGCAGAAAGCCGCGCAAACGCGCGGACAGGAAAAACCATGCGATCGAAGGACGCTTTTTCGGGATACCATCCCGCAATCAATTTTTTATATTACGCGCTCGTTCTTCTCTTTTCGATGTGCCTGATGCACCCGGTCTATCTGGCAATTTCCCTGACCGGTGCGCTGGCGTATGCGATCACGCTGAACGGACAAAAGGCGGTACGCTTTGCCGTCATGGGACTGCTTCCCATGGCGGCGCTTGCCGCGCTCGTCAACCCGGCGTTCAATCACGAAGGACAGACAATTTTGACCTATCTGCCCTCCGGCAATCCGCTGACAATGGAATCCATGTTTTACGGCGTGGCTGCGGCCGTCATGCTGGCAAGCGTCGTGCTCTGGTTTTCGAGCTACAACGAGGTCATGACCTCGGACAAGTTCGTCTACCTGTTCGGGCGTGTGATACCAGCACTTTCTCTGGTCTTGTCTATGGCGCTGCGCTTCATCCCAAAATTCAAATCGCAGATGGACGTTGTTGCCGAAGCACAGAGCTGCATCGGGCGCGATACCAAAAACGGCAGCGTGTTCCGCAGAGTTTCCAATGCAATCAAGATTTTCTCCATCATGGTCACATGGAGCTTGGAAAATGCAATCGAAACGGCAGATTCCATGCGCTCCCGCGGCTACGGTCTGCCGGGACGCACGGCGTTCTCGATTTATCGTTTCGACGACCGCGACAAGGCCGCGCTTGCGTGGCTGATCTTCTGCGGCGCGTATCTCCTTTCCGGCTGGATGGCAGGCGGTACGTATTTCCGCTACTATCCGACCGTGAAGGCCGCCGCATGGACGCCCCTGACCGTGAGCTTCATGTGTGTTTATCTTGCGCTGGTGCTGACGCCGGTGATTCTTGATCGGAAGGAGGACAGACAGTGGAACTCTTTACAATCAACCATCTGAATTTTGCATATCCCGAACAGGAAAAGCCGGCAATTTCCGCCCTCACACTGTCCGTCCAACCCGGCGAGTTTCTTGTTCTCTGCGGCCCCTCCGGATGCGGCAAAAGTACGCTGCTGCGGCAGCTCAAAACCGTTCTCGCGCCACACGGCAGACGTTCGGGAGAAATTCTGTTTGACGGAAAGAAGCTCGATGAGCTATCCCAGCGCGAACAGACGGAAAAAATCGGCTTTGTGCAGCAAAGTCCGGAGAACCAGATCGCGACCGACAAGGTCTGGCACGAGCTGGCGTTCGGCTTGGAATCCCTCGGCTATGACACGCCGACCATCCGCCGCCGCGTTGCGGAAATGGCGTCGTTTTTCGGGATTCAGACATGGTTTTATAAGCCGGTCACAGAGCTGTCCGGCGGGCAGAAACAGCTCTTGAATCTCGCTTCCGTCATGGTGCTTCAACCAAAAGTTTTAATTCTGGACGAGCCGACGAGCCAGCTTGACCCCATTGCCGCGTCGGATTTTCTTGCGACGCTTGGCAAGATCAACCGCGAATTGGGAACGACCATCCTCCTGACCGAACATCGTCTGGAAGAAGCGTTCTCCTTTGCGTCGCGTGTCGCGGTCATGGACGGCGGGCGGCTTCTTTGCACCGGCACGCCCGCGGACGTGGGCGCGGAGCTGAAAAGCAGTGGGAACGCGATGTTCCTCGCCATGCCCGCCGCCATGCGCATCTGGGCAGCGTCGGATTCCAAAGCGACTTGCCCCATCTCCGTCTGCGACGGCCGAAACTGGCTGCTCGATTATGCGAAAACGCATGAATTACACCCCATCTCCGAAGAAACGAAAAACACGCCGAACGGCGAAACCGTCGTCTCGGCGCGGGAACTCTGGTTCAAATACGACAAAGACCTGCCCGACGTGGTAAAAGGTCTATCCTTGGAGCTGCACAAGGGTGAATTTCTGGCGTTACTCGGCGGCAACGGCACGGGCAAGACCACCACGCTCAAGCTGCTGGCGAGCCTGCAAAAGCCGTATCGCGGGGAGCTGACCATCACGGGAAGCGTCGGGATGCTGCCGCAGAACCCGCAGGCGCTCTTTGTGAAATCCTCAGTGCGCGCAGATTTATTGGAGATTTTATCAAAATCCGAACGCAAATCCGAGCGGCTTGCACAAGTCGTTTCCCTCTGCAAGCTGGCGGAGCTGCTGGACCGCCATCCGTATGACCTTTCCGGCGGTGAACAGCAGCGCGCGGCGCTGGCAAAAATCCTGCTTCTGAATCCGGACATTCTGCTCCTTGACGAACCGACAAAGGGTCTGGACGCGGAGTTTAAGCAGGTCTTTGGGCAGATTTTAAGGACGCTGCAAGCGTCCGGCGTGGCGATCCTCATGGTCAGCCACGACATTGAATTTTGTGCGAAATACGCCGACCGCTGCGCCCTGTTCTTTGACGGCAACATCGTCACCGAAGCCGAACCGAGAACATTTTTTAGCGGCAACAGCTTCTACACGACCGCCGCGAACCGCATTGCGCGCGATGTGCTGCCAGATGCGGTCACGCCGGAGGACGTCATTGCTGCCTGCGGCGGCACAATCGAACCGGAAGCGGCTTTACCGGAATATCAGCGCATCCCGCCCGCACCGGAGAAAGAGACGCGGACGGTGAAAAAGCTCCCGGTCTGGCGCAAACTCCTTGCCGCCGTGTCCGGTGCCGCTTCGCTGGCGCTCATCGCGCAGGCCATCGGCGTGACAGACCTCACAAAGCTCATTGACGCGAACGGTATGACCGCGCTGGCAGGTGGACAGCTCAAACTCTACGGCATTTTGCTTCTCTCGCTGCTCGTCTTTGCGCTATCCATTGGTCGCAAGGCTGACCGACCGGACTATCTCATCCAGACACCCGTGGAAAAACGCAAGCTCCAAAAGCGCACCGTGACTGCCACGCTGCTCATCCTGCTTTTGATTCCGCTGACACTGTTTGTCGGCGTGTACTACTTCGCGGGGCGGAAATACTACTTCATTTCGCTGCTGATTTTGCTCGAATGTATGCTGCCGTTCTTCCTCATTTTCGAGGGCAGAAAGCCGCAGGCGCGGGAGCTGGTGCTCATTGCCGTGCTCGTTGCGCTGAATGTGGCAGGGCGCGCCGCGTTCTTCATGCTGCCGGAGTTCAAGCCGGTCGTTGCCATGACGATTCTGGCAGGCGTGGCCTTTGGCGGCGAAACGGGATTCCTGGTTGGCGCGATGACCATGCTGGTGTCCAATATGCTCTTTTCCCAGGGGCCGTGGACGCCGTGGCAGATGTTTGCAATGGGCATCATCGGCTGGCTGGCAGGTGTCTTGTACCGCAAAGGTGTTCTGCGGCGCGGCAGACTCAGTCTTTGCATCTTCGGTGTGATCGCGTCCACGATCATCTACGGCGGCATTATGAATCCCGCGTCCGCCCTCATGTGGGCGCACACGATCAACTGGAACATCATTTTAAGCTACTACGTCACCGGCCTTCCGGTCGATCTGGTGCGCGCCATTGCCACGTTTTTCTTCCTGTGGTTGATTGCCGAACCCATGCTCGAAAAGCTTGACCGGATCAAGACCAAATATGGCCTTGCCGAATAAAGCCTCCCCCATTTCTCATGCCTGAGAAATGGGGGAGGTTCCTTAGGGTGCATCTGAAAACGGCCAACGCACCCGGACAGAGGGCCTTTTCACGCTGCCGATCACATTTTCAGTTTTCAGATACACCCTAAGATTTTTCTTTTACGGAAAGTTCTTGCTGCACCCGGCGGGGAAATCTTGCAAAAAAGAACGCAATATGATACAATATAAAGCCATATTAAAAGACTTGTATCATACAGCAGAAAGAGGAACGCCGTGTATCTCAAATCCTTGGAAGTTCAGGGGTTCAAATCCTTCCCGGACAAGACCGTGCTGCAATTCGGCAGCGACATCACCGCGATTGTCGGACCGAACGGCAGCGGAAAATCGAATATTTCCGACGCGATCAGCTGGGTGCTCGGCGAGCAGAGCTCCAAGGCGCTGCGCGGCGCGAAAATGGAGGACGTTATCTTCGGCGGCACGCAGAAGCGCGCGCCGGTCGGCTATGCCGAAGCGACGCTCGTGCTGGATAACCAGGCCGGGCAGCTCCGCATCGAGACGCCCGAGGTCGCCATCACGCGCCGGTATTACCGCTCCGGCGAGAGCGAGTATTTTATCAACCGGCAGACCGCGCGCCTGCGTGACATCAATGAGCTGCTGATGGATACCGGCCTTGGCCGCGAGGGTTACAGCAACATCGGGCAGGGAAAGGTCGATGAGATCCTGTCGCTGAAATCGACCGACCGCCGCGAGGTTTTTGAAGAAGCGGCCGGCATCTCAAAATACCGTCATCGCAAGGAGGAGACCGAGCGGCGGCTTGCCAACACCGAGGACAATCTGCTGCGCATCGGCGACAAGATTTCGGAGCTGGAGCTTCAGGTGGAGCCGCTGCGCGAGCAGGCTGAAAAGGCGAAGAAATATCTCGCGCTGCGGGAAGAACTCAAGGGGCTGGAGGTGACCGTCTGGCTCGACGGACTCGGAAAGGCCGCGGAGCAGGCGAAAAAGGCCGAAGCGGACTATGCTAGCGCGGCGTTCATCCTGGAACAGGCGCACGACGAGCTGACGCGTCTATACAGCCAGTCGGAGCAGCTTGCGCTGCAATTTAACCACGACACGCTCCTGCTCGACCAAATGCGCGAGGAAATCTCCGCGATGGAGACCGAGCATCAGCGCCGCGCGGGAGAACAGGCCGTGCTGGATGCGTCGATTGCGCACCAGCAGGATAATATCGCCCGTATCCGGCAGGAATTGGACGATCAGCAGTCGCGCAGCGGCGGCATTGACGGCAGCATTGCCGAGCAGCGCGAATGCGCCGCGCGCGCAGACGCGGCCATTGCGGAGCTGGATGGGCAGCTTGCGGCGCTCTCGCAGCAGCAGAAGGACACTGACCGCGAAACGGCGCAGGCGCAGAACCAAGTCCTTGCGCTTCAGACGAAGCAGACGATGCTCCAAGCCGATGACGCGGACAAAAAGACGCAGATTGCGTCGCTCACGGCGTCGCTCAGCGAGGTGGCCGAGCGGCAGGCCATGCTGGAAGGCGACCGCGCGGCAGCCGAAGCGCGCCGGGCGGATATTGACGCGCGGCAGACCGCGTGCCGCAAGCGCCTTTCGCAGGCACAGGAGGACGTGACCTCCGCAAACAATACCATTTCCGGCTATGAGCTGCGGCTGAAAACGCGCGAGGAAAAGCGCGCGCAGCTCCAAAAGCAGGTCGATACCATGGGCGTCCAGCTCCAAACGATCGAAGCGCGCATGAAGATGCTGCGCGAGATGGAGCGGGACTTTGAAGGCTTCTCCAAGGCGGTGCGCCTTGTCATGCAGGACGCGGAGCACGGCGGACTGCGCGGCGTGCGCGGACCGGTGTCGAAGCTGATTCGCGTCGACGACGAGTATACCACCGCAATTGAGACCGCGCTCGGCGCGGCCATGCAGAACATCGTTGTGGACAATGAGGACTGCGGCAAGGCGGCCATCCAGATGCTCAAGCGGCGCGACGGCGGCCGCGCGACGTTCCTCCCGCTGACCACGGTGCATGGAAAGCGCATGAACTCCGCCGGTCTGGAACGGCAGCCCGGCTTCGTCGGTGTTGCGTCGGAGCTGGTGGAGACCGCACCGGAATATCAGGAGATTTTAGAAAATCTGCTCGGGCGAACCGTGATCGCCGAGACGCTCGACCACGCGATCCGCATGGCGCGCGCGGGCGAGAACCGCGTCCGCATCGTCACGCTTGACGGACAGGTGATGAACGCCGGCGGCAGCATGACCGGCGGCTCGAGCGCCAAGAGCGCGGGTGTGCTCTCCCGCGCCAACGATCTGGCGCGGCTGGAGGGCGAGCGCGTGCGGCAGAGCGGCCAGCTCGACGCGCTGCGCAAACAGCTGGCCGAAGCTGCGTCCGGTGCGGCCAAGACGGAGTTTGAGCTATCGGCCGTCCGGCAGCAGCTCCGCGAAGCGGAGGATGAGGTGCTCCGCAGGACAGAGGAGGAAAAGCAGGCCGCGGCGCTGCGGGAAGCGATGGAAGCCAATCTCGCGTCCATCGACGCGGAGCTTGCGCGCATCGCCCAGCGAAGCGGCGGCGACGGCGGGCGGCTCGATGTGCTGCGCGCGCAGCAGGAGCAGGTGCAGCGGCAGCTTGCGGCGCTCGAAACGGAGCTGGCGCAGGCGCAGCAGACGCTTGAAGCTGCCGGGCAGGTACAGGCGGCGCTGCGTGAACAGGTGAACACCTCGCAGCTTGCGCGCGCGGCCAGAGAAGCCGAGCGCAGCGGCGCGGAGACCTCGATTGCACAGCTCGAAGCGCTGGCCAAGGCCATGGAGGGCGACCGCGAGCAGAAGATGCGCCTGATTGACGAATGCAACAGCCAGATCGCCGCGCTGCAGGCGCAGCAGGCAGAGCAGGAGGCGGCGCTTGCGGAGCTGGCAAAGCAGACGGAGCGCAAACGCGAAGCGCTGCGGGACGCCGTGGAACAGCGCACCCAGCTCGAAGGGCGGCGCAACCAGACCGAGCGCGCCGCACAGGAGAAAAACAAGGAAATCCTGAACCTCGAGCGCGAGACCGCACGATTAGAGCAGCGCAAGCTGACGAGCGAGCTGGAAGAAAAGCAGCTCATCGATAAGCTGTGGGACTCCTATGAGCTGACACCCTCGACGGCGCAGACTGAGCGGGTCGAGATAGAGTCGCTCCCGGCTGCCAACAAGAAAATTACCGAAACACGGCGAAAAATCTCCGCGCTCGGTACGCCGAACCTCGGCGCGATCGACGAGTTTGCGCGCGTGAATGAGCGCTATGAATATCTCACCGGCCAGCGCGACGACGTGCTGCACGCGAAGGAGGATCTGCTTCAGATCATCGATAGCCTGACAACCGAGATGACCGAGATTTTTGTCCGCGAATTTGCACGCATCAACGAGTATTTCGGCGCGACGTTTACCGAAATGTTCGGCGGCGGGAAGGCGTCGCTCGAATTGGAGGACAAGACGCAGCCGCTCACCTGCGGCATTGAAATCCGCGTTCAGCCGCCCGGAAAGCAGGTCAAGACGATCACGCTGCTGTCCGGCGGCGAGAAAGCATTTGTTGCCATCGCGTTGTATTTTGCAATTTTGAAGGTGCGCCCGACGCCGTTTTGTATGCTCGACGAGATCGACGCCGCGCTCGACGACCGCAATGTCGGCCGCTTTGCCGGGTATCTGCGCAACCTCTGCGAAAAGACGCAGTTCATCGTCATCACGCACCGGCGCGGCACAATGGAAGCAGCCGACGTGCTCTATGGCGTCACGATGCAGGAGCAGGGCGTGTCGAAGATTCTGAGTCTTGATCTCGACGAGATGACCAGGCAGTTGGGAATTACCGCATAAAAGGAGTAAACCATGGGATTTTTTGAAAAGATAAAGCAAGGACTGAGCAAAACCGCCAGCTCCATCAGCAGCGTGTTCACCGCATCGGAGCTTGACGATGACTTCTACGACGACCTCGAGGAGCGCCTGATTCTTGCCGACCTCGGCATGGACACGACGGTCAAGGTCGTGGAGAAGCTGCGCCGGCTTGTGCGCGACCGGCATATCAAGACGGTGGCCGAGGCCAAGGAAGCGCTGCGCGAGGTGCTCTGCGATATGCTCGACGTGGGCGACAGCGCGTTGAATCTGTCTACAAAGCCGTCGGTGGTGCTCGTCATCGGCGTCAACGGCGTCGGCAAGACGACGACGATCGGCAAAATTGCCAACCAGCTCCGGCAGGACGGCAAAAAGGTTCTGCTCTGCGCGGGCGACACGTTCCGTGCGGCGGCAGCCGATCAGCTTGAAATCTGGGCGGAGCGGGCGCATACCGATATCATCCGGCAGGGCGAGGGCGCCGACCCGGCCTCAGTCGTCTACGACGCGATTGCCGCGGCCAAGGCGCGCGGCACGGATGTGATTCTCTGCGACACGGCCGGACGCCTGCACAACAAGGCGAACCTGATGAACGAGCTTGGCAAAATCAGCCGCATCATCGATCGCGAGCTGCCGGACGCCGCGAAGGAAGTCCTGCTTGTGCTCGACGGCACCACCGGTCAGAACGGCCTGCTTCAGGCCAAGCAGTTCCAGGAGATCGCCGGTGTGACCGGCATCGCCCTGACGAAGCTCGACGGCACGGCCAAGGGCGGCATTGTCATTGCTGTGGCCGACGCGCTGCAAATCCCGGTGAAATTCATCGGTGTCGGCGAACAGATGGACGATCTGATGCCCTTCTGCGCGAAGGAGTTTGTGGAGGCACTGGTATGAGAATTGACGGACGAGCGCTCGACGCGCTGCGCCCCGTGAAGCTGACGCCGGGGTTTACAAAATTTGCAGAGGGAAGCTGCCTGATTGAAATGGGCGATACCGTGGTGCTCTGCAATGCGTCGGTGGAGGAAAAGCTCCCGCCGCACGTGCAGCACGGCGGCTGGATCACCGCCGAATATTCGATGCTTCCGCGCGCGAACCGCGAGCGCAGCAAGCGTGATATTGCAAAATTGAAGCTGAACGGCCGCAGCGCCGAGATTCAGCGGCTCATCGGCCGCAGTTTGCGCAGCGCGGTCGATCTGGACGCAATGGAGGGCATTTCCATCGTCGTCGACTGCGACGTATTGCAGGGCGACGGCGGCACACGCACTGCGTCGGTCACGGGCGGCTTTGTCGCGCTGGTCATTGCGCTGCGCAGGCTTGTCGCCGCCGGGAAGCTCGAAAAGCTGCCGGTTTCGACCTATGTCGCGGCGGTTTCCGCCGGCGTGGTCGACAATGTCCCCATGCTCGACCTCCGCTATCAGGAGGACAGCCGCGCAATGGTCGACCTCAACTGTGTGATGACCGCAGACGGCGGCATCATCGAATTGCAGGGCACCGGCGAGGGCCGCCCCTTCTCCGTGGAGGAGCAGCAGACGCTCCTGACGCTCTGCCGCAAGGGTATCACTGAGCTGACGCAGGCGCAGAAGGCGCTGCTGGGGGAACTGATATGAAGGTCATTTTAGCGAGTAAAAACGCACACAAGCTCGAGGAGCTGTCCGCCATTCTGGGGCAGCTCGGCTTTGAGATCGCGCTGGAATCGGAATACGGTCTCGACATCGACGTCGAGGAGACCGGTACGACGTTTGAGGAAAATTCGCTGCTCAAGGCCGACGCGGTCATGCGCGCGTCCGGCCTGCCGGTGCTGGCCGACGATTCCGGTCTGATGGTCGACGCGCTCGGCGGCGCGCCGGGCGTCTACTCCGCGCGCTACGGCCATAAGAATTCGGACGCGGAGCGGGTGGAGTACCTGCTGGAAAACATGAAGAACGTGCCGGACGAGAAGCGCACGGCGAAGTTCGTCTGCGTGATTACGTGTCTCTGGCCGGACGGACGCAAAATTGCCGCGCGCGGCGAATGCCCGGGGCGGATTTTGCATGAGGTTCACGGCAGCAACGGCTTTGGCTACGATCCCGTGTTCTACGTCCCGGAAAAGGGCAAGACGTTCGCCGAGCTTTTGCCGGAAGAAAAAAACGCCATCTCGCACCGGGCGAGAGCGTTGCAGGAATTTTGCAGACTGTATGAGGAATTGAAGCATGACAAGTAAGGAACGGGCCGAGCTGCGCGCGCAGGCCAATACGATCGAAACGACGCTGATCGTCGGCAAGGGCGGTGTGTCGGAGCAGGTGTTGCAGGAAGCGTCCAATCTGCTCGACGCGCACGAGCTTATCAAGGGCAAGGTGCTCGAGACCGCGATGCTGACAGCCAGAGAAGCCAGCGATGCAATCTGCCAAGCGCTGGGCGCCAAGGGAGTCGGCTGTGTCGGCACGAAGTTTATTCTCTGGCGTAAGTCGGAAAAGCTCGAAAAAGAGAAAGAGACTGCGGCAAAGCCTGCGGCCAAACCCGCGAAGAAGCGCAGCGGCAATTATAATCCGGTCAAGGTGTCGAACACCCGCCGGAAAGAGCAGCTCCGCGAGCGGAAAAAGAAGCAGAAGGAATACTTCCACGAAGCGGCGGTCAAGGCCGCGATCGAGCGGCGCAAACAGCAGCAGGAAAACGGCTGATCTGCCCGCGTTCCGCAGCGGTTCGGGAATGCCCGGACGAGAGAAATTCCAACACAGCAGAGGACGGTGCCTATGTCAAACATCGGAATCTACGGCGGTACCTTCGATCCGCCGCATAAAGGTCATATACTTGCCGCGCAGCAGTGCCGGCAGTCGATGAGACTCGATCGCGTCCTGGTCATCCCGGCGGCCGTCCCGCCGCACAAGCAGCTCTCCCCGTTTTCAGCGGACGCCGAAATGCGTCTGGCGCTGACGCGGCTGGCCGTGGAAGGACTGGACGGCTTTTCGGTCAGCGACCTCGAGCTGCGACGCAGCGGCGCGAGCTATACCGTCGATACGCTGCGGGAGATCGCGGCACGGCATCCCGGCGATACGCTCTGGCTGATGATGGGCACCGATATGTTCCTCTCGTTTGCGCAGTGGCGCGAGCCGGAGCAGATTGCAACGCTGGCAAAGCTCGTCTGCTTTGCGCGCAGCGCGGCGAACGAGGAGCTGCGTGCACGGCTTCAGGCGCAGGCCGAACGGCTGCGGACGGAGCTTGGCGCGGAGGTTACGCTGCTGCACAACGAATATTTGGACATTTCATCAACCGAGACGCGGCGGCTGCTGTTTTTCGGCATCGCCGACACGGTGCTGCAGCCGTCCGTACTGCAATACATCCGGCAGCACGGACTGTACGGTCTCGGCGGCGACTACCGCAATCTGCCGTTCGACGCGCTGCGGGACACGAGCCTGGCGCTCTATAAGTCCGGTCGGCGCGCCCATGCCGTCGGCACAAGCGAGACGGCGGCTAAGCTGGCGCAGCGCTATGGCGCGGATGCGCGTCTGGCTGCGCGGGCGGGGATTTTGCACGATGTGACCAAGGCGCTGTCCGGTGCGCAGCAGATTGAGTTTTGCCGCGTCCACGGCATTCCGGTCACGGACGAGGAGCGGGAAAGTCCCGGAATTCTCCACGGCAAGACCGCGGCCTGGGTCGCGGAGCGGATCTTCGGCGAATGCCCTGAGGTCTGCACGGCGATTGCGTACCATACAACCGGCAGAGCCAATATGACTCTGATGGAAAAGATTTTGTACATTGCTGACTACATCGAGCCCACGAGACAGTTGCCCGAGGTGGCCGAGCTGCGCGAGGTGACGTGGCGCGACCTGGACGAGGGCGTCCTGCTCGGACTCACGCAGACCTTGCACCATCTGAAGCAGACAGGAAAACAGGTTTGCAGCGCTTCGGCGGAAGCGCGGGCGTATCTTTTGCGCGAAAGGAAATCACTATGAAACTCTTTGGCAACCGGAAGAACGCGGAGCACGTTGCAAAACGGGAAACGGAACGAAACACAACTGGAAATGGTCTCAAGTGCTGGCAGAAGGGCGTCATTATCGCGGTGGCGGTTGTGGCGCTGCTGTCCGGTGTGGCATATGGTGTCTATAAGGCGAATGTCAAGCCGCCGGTGAAGCAGCCGGAGCCGGAGCAGACGGAGCCTCTGCCCGAGGAGGAGACGGTCAAAAAGCCGACGGTTACAATCCCCGCCGTGCAGGAGGATGAGGAGACCGGCGAGCAGGTGGAAACTGAGACGGAAGTCCCGGCCAGCCACCGCGAGGGCGTCTACAACATCCTCATTGCCGGCACCGATGGCGACGGCTACCGCACCGACACGATTATCGTGGCGCACCTCGATGAAGCGACGCATGAGGTCGCGCTGATGAGCGTCCCGCGCGATACCGCCGTGATGAACGGAAACAACGGCCTGATGAAGATCAACGCCGTCTACGCAAACGGCAAGGAGGAGGGCATGGAGCGCCTGGAGCGCCGCCTGTCGTCCCTGCTCGGCTTCGAGATGGACGGCTATGTGCTTGTCAACCTCGATGCGTTTATCAAGATTGTCGATCTCGTCGGCGGCGTGACGGTCAATGTCCCGCAGGATATGTACTATTCCGACCCGAGTCAGAATTTGCTGATCGACCTCAAGGCCGGAGAGCAGAAGCTCGACGGCACGCAGGCCATGGGTCTTGTCCGTTTCCGCAAGGGTTACGCCTCGCAGGACATCCAGCGCACCAAGGTGCAGCAGGAGTTTTTGAAGGCGCTGGCCAAGCAATGCCTGTCCCTTGAAAATCTGACGGCGGCAAAGCTGAAGGAATACGCGGAAATTTTTGAAGAAAACGTGATCACGGATCTCAGCGTGGGAAATATACTTTATTTCGCGCAGCAGCTTATGAAGTGCGATTTCGACGCGATAAAGACCTACACGGTCGAGGGCGAGGGCGCGATGATCAACGGCGCGAGCTACTATCCGCTCTATGCTTCGAGTATCGTGAAGATCGTCAATGAGTCGTTCAACCCCTACGATGTCGATCTGACGGTGGCAAACGTGAACGTGGTCACCCCGGAGGTGGCGCGCACGTTCCAGAAGGCAGAGCCGGTTCAGCCGGCAGAGCCGGAGGAACCCAAAACGCCGGATAATCCGGAAAATCCGGAGCCAACGGAGCCAACAGACCCGAGCAGTCCGACCGATCCGACGAACCCCGACACGCCGGATCCCTCGAATCCCACCGAACCCACGCAGCCGGGTACGACTGACCCCGGCACAACCGAACCCACGCAGCCGGAACAGCCTGCGCAGCCGACAACCCCGGAGACCGGCAGCGATTTCTGGAATTAAAGGAGAGATGTCATGGAAACCATGAATGCCAAACAGGTTGCGGCAACCGCCGCGAAAGCGCTCGACGCCAAGCTGGGCGTCGACATCCAACTGATTGAGATCACCGATATTTCGACGCTCGCGGATTATTTCCTGATCTGCACGGCAACCAGCTCCACCCATGTCAAGGCGCTCTGCGACGCCGTGGAAGAAGCGATGGACGCCGCCGGCGAGCCGATGCTCAGCCGCGAGGGTCACCGCTCCGGTACCTGGGTGCTGATGGACTTCGGGTGCCTTGTGGTGCACGTGTTCACGCAGGAGACGCGCGCGTTCTATAACCTTGAGCGCCTTTGGCAGGACGGAAAACGGGTCAATCTCGACAGTATCCTGGAAAATCACGCCTGAGACTTGACAAATCCGCCGAATTTGCGTACAATGTCTTGGTAATATGGCGAAGAAGGGGAATGTGCCCGAACGATGCCTTTCAGAGAACCGCCGGGTGGTGCAAGGCGGCAGGCGAATCGGTCGCTCTGGCCCCGGAGTCTCCCGGCTGAAAAGAAAAGGCTTAGTAGGCGGGACGGTTCAGCTCCGTTACAGGCTGCAATGAGAGCCGGGAGACCGGCTGAATCAGGGTGGTACCGCGTACATCACGCCCCTGACTGTGCATCGCGCAGTCAGGGGCGTTTTTGCATCTTTCCGCAGCAGTTGCAGGGGCGATGCCCTCGATGATCCGCAAGCCTTCCCCTTCGGGGAAGGTGCCCCAGTACGCACACTGGGGCGGATGAGGGCCGGGGAGCAGTAACGAGTTGCGTTGCACTTGGATGAGTGCTCCATGCCCTCATCCGTCTGCTCCGCTTCGCGTCGCAGCCACCTTCCCCCGGGGGAAGGCTTTTCCGCTGCGGCGGGAAAGTGTGAGAAACAAGAATATCAACAAAAGGAGTTTGTTATGAAATACGATTTTACCGCCATTGAGAGCAAATGGCAGAAAAAGTGGGAAGAAACCAAACCCTACGCTGCCATCACCGGCGACCCGCGCCCGAAGTTCTACGGCCTGATCGAGTTCCCGTATCCGTCGGCGGCCGGCCTGCACGTCGGCCATCCGCGCCCGTTCACGGCAATGGACATCATCTGCCGCAAAAAGCGGATGCAGGGTTACAACGTTCTGAACCCGATCGGCTTTGACGCCTTCGGCCTGCCGACCGAGAACTTCGCCATCAAGAACCACATCCATCCGGCCATCGTGACGAAGCAGAACATCGAAAACTTCACCCGCCAGCTCAAGATGCTCGGCTACGGCTTCGACTGGGATCGCGTCGTCGACACGACCGACCCAAGCTACTATAAGTGGACGCAGTGGATTTTCCTCCAGCTCTATAAGAACGGCCTTGCCTACAAGACCACAATGCCCGTTAACTGGTGCACAAGCTGCAAGTGCGTGCTGGCAAACGAGGAGGTCGTCGAGGGCGTCTGCGAGCGCTGCGGCGCGCCGGTCGTCCGCAAGGAAAAGTCCCAGTGGATGCTCCGCATCACAAAATACGCCGACCGCCTGATCGACGATCTGGACGACGTCGACTACATCGAGCGCGTCAAAACCCAGCAGCGCAACTGGATCGGCCGCTCCACCGGCACCGAGGTCACGTTCAAAACCAATACCGAGGACGACATCACGGTCTACACCACCCGCGTCGACACGCTCTTCGGCGTGACCTATACGGTCATCTCGCCGGAGCATCCGCTGCTGAAGAAGTGGAAGCCGCTGATCAAAAACTGGAATGAGGTCGAAGCCTATCAGGAGGCGGCGTCGCGCAAGAGCGACTTCGAGCGCGGCGAGCTGAACAAGGACAAGACCGGCGTTCGCCTCGAGGGGATCGAGGTCACAAATCCGGCCACCGGCAAGGTCGTGCCGATGTTCGTCTCCGACTACGTTCTGATGAGCTACGGTACCGGCATCGTCATGGGCGTCCCGGGGCATGACCAGCGCGACTGGGACTTCGCCACGAAGTTCGGCCTGCCGATCGTGGAGGTCGTCAAGGGCGGCGACATCACAAAGGAAGCCTTCACGCTCAAGGATGACACCGGCATCATGGTCAACTCCGGTTTCCTGAACGGCATGACCGTCAAGGAAGCCATCCCCGCGATGAAGCAGTATGCCGTCGAGCAGGGCTGGGGGCATGAAAAGGTCAACTACAAGCTGCGCGACTGGGTATTCTCCCGCCAGCGCTACTGGGGCGAGCCGATCCCGATGATCTCCTGCCCGAAGTGCGGCTGGGTGCCCATGCCCGAGGATCAGCTTCCGCTGGTGCTGCCGCAGGTCGAAAGCTACGAGCCGACCGACGACGGCGAAAGTCCCATCTCCAAGATGACCGACTGGGTCAATACCACCTGCCCGTGCTGCGGCGGTCCTGCCAAGCGCGAGACCGATACCATGCCCCAGTGGGCAGGTTCCTCATGGTACTTCCTGCGCTATATGGACCCGCACAACGACAACGCACCCGTTTCGCACGAAGCGGAGAACTACTGGGGGCCGGTCGACTGGTACAACGGCGGCATGGAGCACACCACGCTGCACCTGCTCTATTCCCGCTTCTGGCACAAGTTCCTCTATGACATCGGCGTCGTCCACACGAAAGAGCCGTATGCCAAGCGCACAAGCCACGGCATGATCCTCGGCCAGAACCCGCACTACGTCGGCAACGTCTCCACGCAGGCCGAGAAGGATGCGCTTATCGCAAAATATGGCAATCAGGCGCTCCGCCCGGCAGTTAAGATGTCGAAATCCCTCGGCAATGTCGTCAACCCCGACGATGTCGTCAAGGCCTACGGTGCGGACACCATGCGTCTGTATATCATGTTTATCGGCGACTTTGAAAAGGTTGCCACCTGGTCGGACGAAGCCGTCAAGGGCTGTAAGCGCTTCCTCGACCGCGTCTGGAACCTCGCCGATCTCGTGACCGACGAGGAGGGCGTGTCTGAAAAGAACGCGCCGATCGTCCACAAGACAATCAAGAAGGTCACGGACGACATCGACACGCTGAAGATGAACACGGCGCTGGCCGCGCAGATGACGATGGTCAACGAGTTCTACTCCAATGGTCTTTCCCGCGGCGATTTTGAGACGCTGCTGCTGATGCTCTCTCCGTTTGCCCCGCATATGGTCGAGGAGCTCTGGGAGCAAAAGGGATTTGCAGCGAAATACGGCAAGATGGCCATGCAGATGCCGTGGCCGGAATATGACGAGCGCAAGACCGTCGCGTCCTCGGTCGAGATGGCCGTTCAGGTGCTCGGCAAGCTGCGCGGGACGATCGTCGTTCCGGTCAACAGCGACCAGGAGACCGTCGTGGCCGAAGCGCTGAAGCAGGAGAAGGTCGCCAAATTCACCGAGGGCAAGCAGATCGTCAAGGTCATCCACGTCAAAAACAAGCTCGTGAACCTGATCGTGAAGTAAAACCGACAGGGTAGCGTAGATTTTGGCGAATTTGAAAAAAATAATTCTTGACATTCCCATGCCCGCTGAATATAATAATTAGGCCGATAAATTCGGCCCTGAAAGCAAGCTGGATTTAGCCGCTTGCGTCGGAGGGAGGGAAAACAATGTCTGAAGTTCGCGTCAAGGAAGGCGAATCCTTGGAAAATGCTCTGAAGCGGTTCAAGCGCAGCTGTGCAAAGGCTGGCGTCATCGCTGAGGTCAAAAAGAGAGAGCATTATGTCAGCCCCAGCCTGAAGCGTAAGCAGAAGTCTGAAGCTGCTCGGAAGAACAGAAAGAAGTTCTACTAATTCTCCCTTTTTCCGATCACCGAACAACAAACAGGCGGCGCTCTGCATCAGCAGAGCGCCGTTTTCGTCTGTAAAAATATCCACTGCCCAGCTGGGCATAATATTCTACCGCGACTGGCCTCCCATTCTGCACGCTACCGGCTCGCGCCGCACCCGTAGGGGCGGACGCCCCTGTCCGCCCGTCCCCGCCGCAGCGGATTGCCTTCCCCTCCGGGGAAGGTGTCTGCGAAGCAGACGGATGAGGGTCTGGGAGCAGTTGCAATGCATCGGCGCAGCCGCATATCTTCCGCCGTACCTTGTAGGGGCGGACGACTCTGTCCGCCCCATCCCCGCCGCAGCGGATTGCCTTCCCCTCCGGGGAAGGTGTCTGCGAAGCAGACGGATGAGGGTC
>CAKUJA010000047.1 GCA_934661135.1 uncultured Oscillospiraceae bacterium | reverse complement strand
GTCGACCCGGCTGAGACCGAGCAGACCACCACGGAAGAAACCACCACCACCGAAGAAGAAACGCCGGAAGAGGAAGCGCAGCCGTCCCAGGAAGAACTGGATCAGGCCGCTGCCGATGAGGTTGCCGCCATGATTGACGCCATCTATGTGCAGGAGCGCACCGATGACACCGATGCCCAGTGCGAAGCTGCCAAGGCCGCGTGGGACGCTCTGACCGACGCACAGAAAGCGCTTGTCGAAGGCGAAGAAGCCAGCCCCGACTATTTCGGCCTTGACACCGGCGACGCCAGCAAGGACGACCCGCGCAACCAGGACGACATCGGCGAAAACGAGCTGCTCGTCGTCTCCTTCGGCACGTCCTACAACGACAGCCGTGTTGCTGACATCAAGGGGATCGAAGACGCCCTTCAGGAAGCCAACCCCGACTGGTCTGTCCGTCGTGCGTTCACCGCGCAGATCATCATCAACCATGTTCAGGCGCGTGACGGCGAGAAGATCGACAATATGCAGCAGGCGCTTGAGCGCGCTGTCGCCAACGGCGTCAAGAACCTCGTTGTCCAGCCGACGCACCTGATGCACGGTGCCGAGTACGACGAGATGTGCGAAGCCATCGAGCAGTATAAGGACAAGTTTGAATCCGTCTCCATTGCCGAGCCGCTGCTTGGCGAAGTCGGCTCCGACGCTACCGTCATCAATGCCGACAAGGAAGCTGTTGCCAAGGCCATCACCGCTGCGGCTGTTGCCGATTCCGGCTTCGAGAGCCTTGATGCCGCCAAGGACGCCGGCACCGCGTTTGTGTTCATGGGTCACGGCACCGCGCACGTTGCCAAGGTGACGTACAGCCAGATGCAGACTCAGATGCAGAACCTCGGCTATGAGAACGTCTTTATCGGCACCGTCGAGGGTGAGCCGGAGGAGACCGCCTGCGAAGCCGTCATCGAAGCTGTCAAGGCTGCCGGCTACACCAACGTCATCCTGCGCCCGCTGATGGTCGTCGCCGGCGACCATGCCAACAACGATATGGCCGGCTCCGAGGAAGACTCCTGGAAGACCATGTTTGAAGCTGCCGGCTTCGCCGTCGACTGCCAGATCCACGGCCTTGGCGAAATCGCCGACGTGCAGGCGCTCTATGTTGCCCATACCAAGGCGGCGATCGACGCCCTCAATGCCTAATTTGACCTAGACAGCACCGCATAATTGCGCCTGCACGCTTCGACGGATCATTTCCGTCAATGCTGCCTGCCAAATCGTGCGGCGCTGCCTCAGAACCAAGCTCCGGGGTAGGAAAAACCTGCCCCGGAGCCAAGCCATCTCAGGAGGAAACCACTATGAAGAAGTTCATCGCCCTTGTACTTGCCGTGCTGATGCTGCTTGCGGTTTTGGCCGGCTGCGCGCAGCAGTCCGCACCGGCTGAATCCACCGAGTCGGAGCAGACCGAACAGACCGCTGAACCGGAAACCCCGGAGCAGTCCGCCGAGGAGGAGACCCCCGCGGAACCGGAAGCCGAGGAAGAACCTGAGCAGCCGGCGCTGCCCGACGGGGTCTATACTGCCGAGTTCAACACCGACAGTTCTATGTTCCACGCCAATGAAGCCTGTGACGGCAAGGGGACGCTCACCGTGGAAAACGGCGAGATGACCATCCACGTCAGCCTGGCCTCCACCAGCATTCTCAATCTGTTTCCCGGCACGGCCGAGGACGCGCAGAAAGACGGTGCCGTCCTGCTCCAGCCGACGACCGATACCGTCACCTATTCCGACGGCCTTTCCGACGAGGTCTACGGCTTCGATATTCCGGTTCCCGTGCTGGACGAGGAATTTGATGTCGCCCTGATCGGCAAGAAGGGCAAATGGTATGACCACAAGGTCTCCGTTTCCAATCCGGTTCCGGTCGAAGCGTCCGGCAAAACGGCTGCCGATCTCGGCCTGACCGACGGCGCATATACCGTCGAGCTGACCTTCGCGGGCGGCTCCGGCAAGGCCTATGTGCAGTCTCCCTGCACGCTGACCGTGGCCGATGGCGCGGTCACCGCCACCATCGTCTGGAGCAGCAGCAAGTACGACTATATGCTCGTGGACGGTGCCCGTTACGATGTTCTCTCGACCGATCCCGGCTCCACGTTTGAAATTCCCGTTGCGGCTTTCGACACCGACCTCACGGTCGTCGGCGATACCACCGCGATGAGCACCCCGCATGAGATCGAGTACACGCTGAATTTCGCTTCCGCGTCGCTCAAGTCTGCCGAATGAAACGGAGGCTTCTGACGCTCCTTGCCGCGCTGCTGCTGGCGCTCTGCGCCTGCGCCGCGCCGCGGCAGGAGTCTCCTGCGCAGGAGCCGGCGCAGACCGAGCCTGCCGCTGCCGTCTCGTGGGACGATCTGTCCTTCGACCAAACACTCCCGCTGCGCTATGCCACGCAGTTTTCCGTCGCCTACGCGGGGGATGCTTACAAGCGTCTTACGATCGGCGACGATCAGACGTTCCTGCTCGTGGCCGAGGGCGCGTCCGTCCCCACCGGCGTACCGGCGGACGTGACGGTTTTGCAGCAGCCGCTCTGCCGCATCTACCTTGTGGCGACTGCGGCAATGGACTACTTCGCCGAGCTTGACGCGGTCGACCGCATCGCCCTCAGCGGCCAAAAGGCGGACAATTGGTCGATTGAAGCGGCCAAATCTGCCATGCAGTCCGGCGCCATGGTCTATGCGGGCAAATATTCCGCGCCGGACTATGAGACAATTCTTGCCGCCGGCTGTGACCTTGCAATTGAAAACACCATGATCTACCATATGCCAGAGGTCATCGAGCAGCTCGAGAGCATCGGCGTTCCCGTGCTGGTTGAGCGTTCGAGCTACGAGAGCGATCCCCTCGGCCGCATCGAGTGGCTGAAGCTCTATGCCGCCCTGCTCGGCAAAGAGGACGAAGCTGTCGCCTACTATGACGCGCTTCTGTCCTCGCTCGAGCCTGCGCTCAATCAGCCGTCCACGGGGCAGACTGTCGCATTCTTTTACATCACAACCTCCGGTGCGGTCAACGTCCGCAAATCCGGCGATTATATCGCAAAATCCATCCGTATGGCGGGCGGCGAGTATGTCTCGTTCGACGAAACGGGCGAGGAAAACGCACTTTCCACGATGACGATTCAGATGGAATCGTTCTACGACGGCGCGCGCAATGCCGACGTGCTGATCTACAACAGCACGGTCGACGGCGAGCTTTCCACCATCGACGAGCTTTTGGCCAAAAGTCCGCTTCTGGCCGATTTCAAAGCCGTCCAGACCGGCAATGTCTGGTGTATTTCCAAGGATTTTTATCAGCAATCCCTGGCGCTTGGCGACATGATTCTCGACGTTCACGCAATGCTGAACGACCCGGATGCCGCCAATCTCCGCTTCCTGCAAAAACTATCGTAATCACAACGTCGCTTCGGCGGGGAAAACCGCCGAAGACAAAGAAGGAGGAGCAGCATGGAACATACCCGAAAACTTCGCGCATGGGGTGGTTTCCTGCTGCTCCTGCTGCTTCTTGTCGCATTTTTGATTTGGAATCTACTCGCGGGCAGCGTCAAGCTCTCCGCGTCTCATATCTGGCAGATTCTTCTCGGCAATCCTGACGTCGACCAGACCCAGCAGCGCATCATCCTGCAAATCCGCCTGCCGCGCCTGCTCGCGGCGCTGATTCTCGGCGGCGCGCTGTCTGTCTCCGGCTATCTGCTGCAAACGTTTTTCCACAATCCGATTGCCGGCCCCTTCGTCCTCGGCATCTCGTCCGGTGCCAAGCTCACGGTCTCGATCACGATGATCCTGCTGCTCAGCCGCGGCGTCACGTCCTCGTCCGCCGCGCTCATTGTCGCGGCATTCGCCGGTGCAATGCTCTCGATGGGGTTCGTGCTTCTGCTGGCTCAGCGCGTCAAGCGCATGAGCCTGCTCGTCGTCTGCGGCGTGATGATCGGCTATATCTGCTCCGCGCTTACCGATTTTCTCGTCACCTTTGCCGACGACAGCAATATTGTCAACCTCCACAACTGGTCGCTCGGCTCCTTTTCCGGTATGAGCTGGGACAATGTCCGCACTATGGCGCTCGTCTGCGGCGCGGCGCTGCTGCTCACGTTCCTGCTCTCCAAGCCTATCCGCGCTTACCAGCTCGGCGAGGTCTATGCGCAGAATATGGGCGTCCCGCTGCGTGCATTCCGCGTCGCGCTCATTCTGCTCTCCAGCGTCCTCTCAGCCTGTGTCACGGCCTTTGCTGGCCCGATTTCGTTTGTCGGCATTGCTGTGCCGCATCTGATGAAGTCCCTCTTCAAATCTGCCGAGCCGCTCCTGATGATCCCAGCCTGCTTCCTTGGCGGCGGTGTGTTCTGCCTGCTCTGCGATCTCATCGCGCGCACGGCCTTCGCGCCCACCGAGGTCAGCATCAGCTCCGTCACGGCGGTGTTCGGCGCGCCCATCGTGATCTACATGATGGCGCGCAGAAAGGCGGCGTAAGATGGAAGCCTATTTGAAAACAGACGCGCTCGCCGTTGGCTACGACGGCAAGGCGCTGATCTCCGAGGTCGCCCTGTCCGTCCGGCGCGGCAGAATTGTCACGCTCATCGGTCCAAACGGCTCCGGAAAATCCACAATTCTCAAAACCATTGTCGGCCAGCTTCCCGTCATCGGCGGTAAGGTATTCCTGGACGGCGAGGATCTGCGCACCCGCACCCGCGGCGACATTGCCCGCCGCATGGCAATTCTGATGACGGCGCGCATGGAGCCGGAGCTTATGACCTGCCGCGACGTCGTCAGCAGCGGCCGCTACCCCTATACCGGCCGTCTTGGCATCCTCCGCCCGGAGGACAAAGCCATCGTCGAGCAGAGCCTCCGTGAGACCGACGCGCTCGACTTTGCCGACCGCCCGTTTCAGGCCGTCAGCGACGGCCAGCGCCAGCGTATCCTGCTCGCCCGCGCCCTTTGCCAGCAGCCGGAGCTCATCGTCCTCGACGAGCCGACGAGCTACCTCGACATCCGCTATAAGCTGGAGCTTTTGAGCATCCTCAAGCGTATGGTGCGCGAGACAAACCTCGCCGTGCTCATGTCGCTGCACGAGCTTGACCTTGCCGCGCGTGTCTCCGATACCGTCGTCTGCGTCGCGGGTGACCGCATCGACCGCGTCGGCACACCGGACGAGATCTTCACGCCCGATTACATCGCGTCGCTCTATCACATGGAGCCGGGGAAATACGATCCCTGCTTCGATTCCCTTGAATTTGTCCCGAGAGGTGTCAAATGAACGAACAAACCGGAACGTTCTATGCTGTCTCTGTCGGTCCCGGCGACCCGGAGCTGCTCACGCTGAAAACTGTCCGTCTGCTGGAGCAGTCACCCGTCATCGCCGCGCCGCAGACGGTCTCCGGCCAGATGCTCGCGCTCGATATTGCGCGCGCCGCAGTCGATTTGACCGGCAAGACCATCCTGCCGCTTCTGTTTACCATGTCGCATGATCCTGCCGTCCGTGCGGCCAGCTATCGTGCCGCCGCCGCGCAGCTCGAGACCGAGCTGCGGCAGGGGAGAGACGTCGCCATGGTCAACCTCGGCGATGTCGCCCTCTACGCCACGGCATATTATATCCTGGAGCAGGTTCGAGCCGACGGCTTTAAAACCGTCATGCTCCCTGGCGTCACCAGCGTCTCCGCCGTGGCAGCCCGCCTTGGCTGGAGCCTGACCGAGATGGAGCTGCCGCTCCACATCATCCCGGCAAGTGCCGACCTGGATGCAGCGCTCGCCCTTCCGGGTACAAAGGTTCTGATGAAATCCGGCTCCGCCATTCACGAGACTGCCGCCGCGCTGGGGCGCGCGGGACTGCTCTCCCGTGCGGCCATGGTCGCCGATTGCGGTCTCCCGACCGAGCAGGTCTACTGCGACCTTCGCGCCTTGCCGGAATCTGTCAGCTATTTTGCCACCATTCTCGTCCGATCGGAGTGAGTCTATGCAGCAGCATCTTCCGCGTCTCCTGTTCGCCGGCACCAATAGCGGATGCGGCAAAACCACTGTAACCTGTGCCGTACTGCAAGCGCTCGTGAACCGCGGCCTTGCCGTCGCCGCCGCGAAATGCGGCCCCGATTACATCGACCCGATGTTCCACAGCCGCATCATCGGCGCCAAAAGCTCCAATCTCGATCCGTTCTTCTTCGACGAGCCGACGCTCTGTTATCTCCTCGCGCAAGCCGGCGCGGGCTGTGCGCTCACGGTCATTGAGGGCGTCATGGGGTACTATGACGGCCTTGGCCTGACCACCACGCGCGCCGGCACCTATGAGCTTGCGCAAAAGACCGACACGCCCGTCGTTCTCGTCGTAAACGCGCGCGGCGCGGCGCTTTCCGTGCTGGCTACGGTGCAGGGATTTTTGCAGTTCCGGCCGGACAGCCGGATTCGCGGCGTTATTCTCAACGGTTGCACCGCCGCGACCTACGCGCCGCTGGCACGCGAGCTTGAGTCCCGCCTTGGCGTCAAGGCGTGCGGATTCCTGCCGCGACTGCCCGGCTGCGCGCTGGAAAGCCGGCATCTCGGCCTGGTCACGGCCGCGGAGGTCACGGATCTCCGCGAAAAAATGCAGCGCTTGGCGGCGGAAGCCGAAAAGACGATCGATTTTGCCGCGCTGCTTGCGCTGGCAGACGCCGCTCCGACGCTGGATGTTGTGCCGCCCGTGCTGCCGGAACCCGGCGCGCCGGTGCGTATCGGCATCGCGCGCGACCGCGCCTTTTGCTTCTATTATGAGGACAGTCTTGACCTTCTGCATCGCCTTGGCGCGGAGCTCGTTCCAGTTTCTCCATTATCTGACAGCGCCTTGCCAAGCGGCCTTGACGGTCTCTATCTCGGCGGCGGCTACCCGGAGCTCTATGCCGCGCAGCTTGCTGAAAACCGCTCCATGCGCGAGAGCGTCCGCGCCGCGCTGGAAGCGAACCTGCCCTGCATTGCCGAGTGCGGCGGCTTTATGTACCTGACGGAGTCCATCGGCGAACACCCGATGGTCGGCTTCCTGCCGGGGCGCTGCTTCGACGCGGGCAAGCTCACACGCTTCGGCTACGTCACCCTGACCGCGCAACGCGACAATCTGCTCTGCTGCGCAGGAGAGTCTATCCCTGCGCATGAATTCCACCACTGGGATGCGGAGCAGACCGGCGACGCGTTCACGGCGGCCAAGCCGTCCGGCCGCAGTTGGCCGTGCGTCCGCGCCAACGGGACGCTCTACGCAGGCTATCCGCATTTTCACTTTTTCGCGAACCCATCCTTTGCCGTCCGCTTTCTGGACGCTTGCCGAAAGGAGCACCACCATGCTGGAACAGATCAAACCGATGGACATTGAGCGCCGCAGCTTCGAGATCATCACCGAGCTGCTGGGAGACCGCAAGCTCGACCCCGAAAATGAGCTTGTCATCAAGCGCGCGATCCACACAACCGCCGACTTTGACTATGCCGACAATCTCGTCTTTTCCGACCACGCGGTCACGAAAGGCATCGAAGCGCTGCGCGCCGGCTGCGACATCGTTACCGACACGCAGATGGCGAAGGCGGGCATCAATAAGACGATCCTGTCCTCCCTCGGCGGGGAGGTGCACTGCTTTATGTCCGACCCCGATGTCGCCGCCGAAGCCAAGGCGCGCGGCGTCACCCGTGCCATCGTCTCGATGGAGCGCGCCGCGCAGCTCTCCAAACCCTGCATCTTCGCCATCGGCAATGCGCCGACAGCGCTCGTCTCGCTCGAATCGCTGATGGAAGCGGACAGGCTGCATCCTGCGCTCATCATCGGCGTGCCGGTCGGCTTCGTCAATGTCGTTGAGAGCAAGGAGCTGCTGATTGCCAACCACCGCGCACCGTATATTGTTGCGCGCGGTCGCAAGGGCGGCAGCAACGTCGCCGCCGCGATCTGCAACGCCATGCTCTATCAGATCAAGCGCTGATATGGAAGAATACATCGTCAAGGACGGGAAAAAACTCCGTCTCGGCTATACCACCGGCTCTTGCGCCGCAGCCGCTGCGAAGGCGGCCGCCTGGATGCTCCTGACCGGCCACGAAAAACGAACCATCGATCTGCTCACGCCCAAGGGCATTGCCCTGACACTCGAGGTGCTCGAAATCACGAGGACGCCCGTCTCCGTAACCTGCGCCATCCGTAAGGACAGCGGCGACGACCCGGACGTCACGCGCGACACGCTGGTCTTTGCCACCGTGCAAAAAACGGACGCTCCCGGCGTTACAATCGACGGCGGCTTCGGCGTCGGCCGCGTCACGAAGCGCGGGCTCGACCAGCCGGTCGGCGCCGCAGCGATCAACTCCGTCCCGCGCCGCATGATCCGCGAAAACGTCGAGGAGGTTTTGCGCCTTTGCGACGAGCACGGCGGCCTTTCCGTCGTCATCTCGGTTCCGGACGGCGAAACCCTTGCGAAGAAAACCTTCAATCCCCGTCTTGGCATCGTCGGCGGCATCTCGATTCTCGGTACCACCGGCATTGTCGAGCCGATGAGCGAGCAGGCGCTTGTCGATACCATTCGCGTTGAGCTCCGCCAGCGCCGCGCCACCGGCGCGGACTACGTCCTGCTCACCCCAGGCAACTACGGCGCAGACTATATCCGCGACGCCATCGGTCTGGATTCGCGCACCGCTGTCCTGACCTCAAATTTCATCGGCGACGCGCTGGACATCTGCCGGGAGCTAGGCTTCCGCGGCGCGCTGCTCGTCGGCCACATCGGTAAGCTCGTCAAGCTCGCCGGTGGGATGTGGAACACGCACTCCAAGTGCGGCGACTGCCGCATGGAGCTTATCGCTGCCCATGCCGCCGCCCTCGGCCTTCCGTCCGCGTGCGTGGAGGAGGTGCTCGACTGCGCCACCTGCGACGACGCGCTCCGCATCCTGCAAGAAGCACACCTCTACGATGCTGCGCTTTCCCGTCTTGCCGCGCGCATCGAGTTTCATTTCGCGCACAAATGCGGCGACATGGCCGTCGGCGCGATTGTATTTTCCAAGGAATATGGCCTGCTCTGCCAGACAAGCCATGCACAAACACTGCTTAAAACCATCAGGGAGGACTGAACATGGTACATTTTGTCGGCGCCGGGAGCGGCGCGGTCGATCTCATCACGGTGCGCGGCGCGCGCCTGCTTGCCGAAGCGGACGTCATCATCTACGCCGGCTCGCTCGTCAACCCGGAGCTGCTGTCCTACGCCAAGCCGACCTGTGAACTCCATAACAGCGCCAAGCTGACGCTCGAGGAGGTCATCGAACTGATCCGTAAAGCAGAATCCGAGGGCAAAACCACAGTTCGGCTCCATACCGGCGATTCCAGCATCTACGGCGCCGTGCGCGAGCAGTTTGACGAGCTGGAAAAGCACGGCATCGACTATGATGTCTGCCCCGGTGTCAGCGCCTTCTGCGGCGCGGCCGCCGCGCTGCGCGCCGAGTACACGCTGCCCGACGTCAGCCAGACCGTCATCATCACCCGCGCCGCCGGGCGCACGCCTGTGCCGGAGCGCGAGTCCATCCGCGCCCTCGCCGCTCATCAGGCTACCATGGTGCTCTTTTTGAGCACGTCGCTGACCGAGCAGCTCCAAGCGGATCTGCTCTCCGGCGGTTACCCGGCGCAGACGCCCGCTGCCGTCGTCTACAAGGCGACCTGGCCGGAGCAGAAAATTTTCCGCTGTACCGTCGGCACCCTGCACGACACCGTTGCCTCGAACGGCCTGACCAAAACCTCGCTCATCGTTGTCGGCGGCTGTCTGGGCGACGACTATCTCCGCTCGCTGCTCTACCATCCCGCCTTCACCACAGAGTTCCGAGAGGCGACGCAATGAGCCTCTCTATCTTCGCCTTCAGCAGCACCGGCTATCAGACGGCGCTGCGTGTTGCCGCCGCGCTCGGTGCGGCGCAGGCAGTCATTTATCTCCCGGAGCGATTGCTGAATGCTGTCGAATGTGATGCAAAAGGAGAGTTTGCCGCAACGTCTGCCGCAGTCTTGCCGCAACGCCAGCCGCAGACCAGCCGCAGCGTTGCCGCAGCATTTTTTGCGGCAGTGCCGCTAATTTTCGTCGGTGCGACCGGGATTGCGGTGCGAAAAATTGCTCCCTATGTCCGCGACAAGCGGACAGATCCGCCAGTGCTCTGTCTCGACGAGCGGGCAAATTTCGTCATTCCACTGCTCTCCGGGCATATCGGCGGCGCGAATGCGCTGGCCGTCCGTCTGGCAGATGCGCTGGGCGCAACCGCCGTCGTCACCACGGCAACGGATGTCAACGGAAAATTCTCTGTCGACACATGGGCGTCCACACACGACTGCGCCATCTCCGATATGGTTCTGGCCAAGGAGGTTTCTGCCGCAATTCTGGAACATTCTGTTCCAATTTGCAGTGCCTTTCGGTGCGGTTCTCCGTTGCCGGACGGCCTTGTCGCCGGGGATGCGGGGGAGCTTGGCATATCCATCGGCTATACGATGGCCGCGCCGTTTACACATACACTGCGCCTGATTCCGCGTGTGCTGCGCGTCGGCGTCGGCTGCCGACGCGGTATCCCGCAGGAGAACATTTCTGATGCAATTTCCAGCGTTTTCTTGGAAAATAACCTTGATATCCGTGCAATTTCTGGAATTTTTTCCATTGATCTCAAGAAAGACGAACCCGGCCTGCTTGCGCTCTGCGACGCGCACGGCTGGCCGCTGACATTCTATTCCGCAGCGCAGCTTCAAGCCGTTGAAGGGAAGTTCGAGTCCTCCGCGTTTGTGCAGTCCGTCACCGGCGTAGACAATGTCTGCGAGCGCGCCGCGCTGCTCGGCGCGGACAAACTTCTGGTGCGTAAAACCGCGAAACACGGCGTAACGGTTGCGGTTGCTGTCGAAACATGGGAGGTAGACTTTGGCTAACGTATATGTTGTGGGCATCGGCCCCGGAAATGAAGAAAATATGACGCACCGTGCCGACCGCGCACTGGCCGCGTCGGATGTGATTGTCGGCTATCCGGTCTATGTCGATCTGGTCAAAGACCGCTATCCCGGCAAGGAATTGGTCTCCACGCCGATGACGCAGGAGACCAAGCGCTGCCAGATTGCGCTGGATCTTGCAAAGTCTGGCAAAACCGTGGCGCTGGTCTGCTCCGGCGACAGCGGTATCTATGGGATGGCGGCGCTGCTTTTTGAACTTCGCGCCCGCAAAAGTGCGGAAAACTACGATAGTTCCACCGAAAATAAGCCTGAAATCGAGGTAATTCCCGGCCTGACCGCCGCGTGCAGCGGCGGTGCGGTGCTCGGCGCGCCGCTGACGCACGACTTTGCCGTCATCAGCTTGTCCGACCGTCTGACCCCATGGGAGACCATCGAAAAACGGCTGACCTGTGCGGCCGAGGGCGATTTTTCAATCGCAATCTACAATCCGGCGAGCCATGGCCGCCCGGAACATCTGAAGCGCGCCTGTGAAATTTTGCTGCGCATCCTCCCGGAGAGCCGTCCTTGCGGCATCGTCCGCAACATCGGTCGTGAAGGCGAAAGCAATCGAATTTTGACGCTCGGTGCGCTGAAAACTGCCGAAGTGGATATGTTCTGCACGGTATTTGTCGGAAATTCTGCCACAACTGTGATTGACGGCAAACTGGTCACGCCGCGAGGGTATCGGGATGTATAAGATTTGTGTTTTTGGCGGAACCACAGAGGGACGCGAGCTGGTCGAGTTCCTGAACACGCAGCCTTGTGAAGTCACCGCCTGCGTGACCACAGAATACGGGCAGTCCTTGCTCCCGGAGTCGGAGCGCCTGACCGTCTCGGCCAAGCGTTTGCCGGTTGCGGAGATCGAAGTGCTCTTGCAGCACGGACACTTTGACCTGGTAATCGACGCCACGCATCCCTATGCCGCATCCATCACCGAGAGCATCGCGCGCGCCTGCCGCGCGACCCAAACGGAAATCTGGCGGCTGCTGCGCGGCGCGTCCGCTGTGCCGAATTCTGCCGTTTTTGTGGAGAATACGGAGCAGGCGGTCGAATTTTTAACGAATACAGAGGGCAATATCCTGCTGACCACCGGCAGTAAGGAGCTGGGCGCCTATGCCGCGCTGCCAAATTTCGCAGCGCGCTGCTGGGCGCGGGTGCTCCCGGTGCCGGCATCGCTGGAAGCCTGCCGCGCGGCGGGACTGGAACCGGCGCATATTCTGGCCATGCGGGGGCCGTTTTCCGCGGAGCTGAACACTGCCATGCTCCATGCGATCGATGCCGCATGGCTTGTCACGAAGGACGGCGGCGCTGCCGGCGGCTTTGCAGAAAAAGCCGAAGCCGCGGAGCAGACGGGGACTCGTCTGCTCGTCATCGGCCGCCCGCCGCAGCATGAGGGACTTTCGCTGGGCGAGACAATTACGGCGCTTTGCAAGCGCTTTTCGTTCCGCCGGACGCCGGAGGTTGCTGTTGTCGGTATCGGCCCCGGCAGCGAAGCCGTGCAGACTGCTGAGGTGCGGACTGCCATTGACACGGCAGACTGTCTGATTGGCGCTCCCAGAATGCTGGAGAGCGCGGTGCATGGCGCGCTCCGAATTTCCGCAATCGCTCCGGCGGACATTGCCGCTGCAATCGCGGCACATCCGGAATATTCTAAATTTGCGGTTATAATGTCCGGTGATACCGGATTTTTCAGCGGGACAAAGAGACTTTTGCCGCTGCTGTCTGAATGTCATGTGCGCGTTCTCCCCGGCGTCAGCTCCATGGTCTATCTCTGCGCACGTCTTGGCGTCAGCTATGAGGATGTGCTGCCGGTCAGTCTGCACGGTAGGGAGCATGATCTTGTCCCGGATGTCCGTGCGCATGAGCGGCTGTTTGTGCTGGTCGGCGGCGAGGGCGGCATGGCAAAGCTCTGTTCACATCTGACCGAGCACGGCCTTGGCAGGGTGCGCGTCAGCGTCGGTGAGCGCCTGAGTTATCCAGACGAAGCCATTACCTGCGGCACGGCGGCCGAGCTGTCTGCGAGGACCTTCGATCCGCTCAGCGTTGCGCTGCTGGAAAACCCTGTGCCCGATGCTGTTGTGACCCATGGTCTGCCGGATGACTCATTTTTGCGAAATCAGGAGCCGGGGCACGTCGTCCCCATGACAAAAAGCGAAGTGCGCAGCGTGTGCCTTTCCAAGCTGGCGCTGACTGAGCGTGCGATCTGCTGGGATATCGGGGCGGGAACCGGCTCGGTCTCTATTGAGATGGCGCTGCAAGCGAAGCACGGAACCGTGTACGCCGTGGAGCGCAAGGACGATGCGCTGGCGCTCTTGAAGCGCAATCAGGCGGCATTTTCGGTCGAAAATATGCGGATCATCCCCGGTATCGCACCGGAAGCCTGCGAGCCGCTGCCCGCGCCGACCCATGTATTCCTCGGCGGGACTGCAGGAAATCTGCGTGAAATTCTCGAGGCTGCGCTGCGGAAAAATCCGAATACCCGCATTGTGGCGACGGCTGTATCGCTGGAATCCGTTGCAGCGCTATGTGCGCGTATGGCGGACTTCGAGACGGCGGAATGTGTCTCCCTTCAGGTCGCAAAATCGTCCGCAGCAGGCGGACACAACCTGATGCGCGCACAGAATCCAATCTTTATTTTTACGTTTCAAACCCGAAAACCAGATAGAGAATAATCAGCAATTTTCTTGCAAATTGTTTTATTCATCGACAGAAAATATCTGGTGTCCGCAAAAAACAGGAGTGGTTTCGTATGAAATGGTCGCTTTTTGCATTGATAACTGGATTTTGTATCGATTTGCTGATCGGTGACCCGCATGGTCTGCCGCATCCGGTGGTTGGCATCGGAAAGCTGATTACATTGCTGGAGCGCCTGTTCCGCTGTTTATATCCCAAGACGAAGGGCGGCGAGATCGCTGCCGGTGCGTGTATCTGGATTTTTACTGTGCTGGTTGCCGCCGGAGTCCCTATGCTGGTGCTTCTGCTCTGCGGACACATCAATGTCTGGCTGCGGTTTGCGGTCGAGAGCATCATGTGCTGGCAGATCTTAGCTACAAAATCGCTGCGCGATGAGAGCATGAAGGTCTATGCCGCGCTGAAGGAAGGAGATCTTGTCCATTCCAGACAGACAGTTTCCATGATTGTCGGCCGCGATGTCGATCGCCTGGATGAAAGCGGCGTCACCCGCGCCGCCGTCGAGACTGTCGCAGAGAACACCTCAGACGGCGTGATTGCACCTCTGATTTTTCTTGTAATTGGCGGCGCACCGCTCGGCTTCTTTTATAAGGCTGTCAATACCATGGATTCGATGCTTGGATATATTGACCCTCCATATACGAATATTGGCCGGATTCCTGCGAAAATGGATGACTTTTTTAACTATATTCCAGCACGCCTGTCAGCACTTCTAATGCTGCTGGCCGGCGCGCTGCTGCGGCTGGATGTCAAAAATGGCTGGCGTATTTTTAAGCGCGACCGGTACAAGCACGCAAGTCCGAACTCCGCGCAGACCGAGTCCGTCTGCGCAGGACTTCTGGGACTGCGCCTGGCCGGGGACGCATGGTATCATGGTGTGCTCCACAAGAAAGAGTACATCGGTGACGGACAGCGCGAGATCACAATCGACGACATTCCGCTGACGTGCAAACTGATGACACTGACGGCCGTGCTGGCACTTTTGATTTTTGGCGTGATCAAAGCGCTGATTTGAGAGGAACAATATGCTCTATCATACAAAAAATCCACACGGTGGAGACACTTATGGGACGGAGATTACTTTGGATTTTTCTGTGAATCTCAACCCATTCGGCACTCCGCCGGGCGTCATCGAGACAATAAAAGCTGTGTCGAATCAGGTCGAAAATTACCCAGACACGTATTGCAGGGGGTTGATTGCGGCAATTGCGGCATATGAAGCGGCGGGGGTGCGGCAGGAGCAGGTTTTTTGCGGCGCGGGAGCGGCAGAACTGATCTACCGCTTTTGCGGCACATTGCGGCCAAAGCGCGCGGCGGCTGCGGCACCGACGTTCTCAGAATACGGCAGCGCCGCGGCATTCTTCGGAGCGGAGGTTGTGCGTCACCTGCTGACAGCGGAAAATGATTTTGCGATCGACCGCTCAATTCTGCGTTTTTTGGAGGAGCAGAAGCCTGACGTGCTGTTTCTCTGTACGCCGAACAATCCGACCGGGCAGACCGTGCCGCGGGCGCTGCTGAAGGACATTTTGGCGCTGTGCAGTACGCAGGGGACGCGGGTGATGCTTGACGAGTGCTTTTTGGACTTTACGGAAGCTGAAAGCGCGACGGATTTGCTGGAATTATACCCGAATCTGCTGATTTTGAAGGCATTTACGAAGAATTTCGCGCTGGCCGGAGTGCGGATCGGCTATTGCCTGACGGCGGATGAGTCGTTGCTGGAGAGAATGGCGGCGGCGGGGCAGCCGTGGGATGTTTCCACGCTGGCGCAGGCGGCGGGCATTGCCGCAGCGCGGGAGCGCGGCTGGGTCACGCGGGCAAAGGCGTGTATCTCAAAAGAGCGCGGCGTTTTGACGGAGGGACTGCGGGCGCTTGGGTTTTATGTGTGTCCGTCGGAAGCAAACTTTTTGCTGTTCCGTGCGCCGGTGGGACTGGACGCGGCGCTGCGGCGCGAAAAAATCGCAATCCGGAGCTGCGCGATGGATGCGGGACTGGGCGAGGGGTGGTACCGCACGGCGGTTCGTCTGCCGGAGGAGAACAGGAAGCTGCTGGCTGCGATACGAAACGTGATGGAGGATCGGACATGGCACTGAATATTATGCTGCAGGGGACAATGTCGAACGCGGGAAAAAGCCTGCTTGCGGCGGGACTTTGCCGCATTTTTCGGCAGGATGGATACCGCGTGGCGCCGTTTAAGAGCCAGAACATGGCACTGAACTCCTTTATCACCGCGGCGGGCGGCGAGATGGGGCGCGCACAGGTGGTGCAGGCAGAAGCGGCCGGCATTGCGCCGGACGTGCGGATGAATCCGATTTTGCTCAAGCCGACAACAGACTCCGGCAGTCAGGTGATTGTCAACGGACAGGTTGTGGGCAATATGGGCGCAGCGGAATACTACCGGCGGAAGCAGGCATACCGCCCCGCGATTTTGGAAGCCTATGAGAGCCTGGCCGCAGACTATGATGTGATTGTGATTGAAGGCGCGGGCAGTCCGGCAGAGATCAACCTGAAGCAGGACGATTTTGTCAACATGGGTATGGCGAAGATGGTCGACGCACCAGTGCTGCTGATCGGCGACATCGACCGCGGCGGCGTGTTTGCGCAGCTCTACGGCACGATTGCGCTGCTGGAGACGGACGAACGGGCGAGAGTGAAGGGAACCATCGTCAATAAATTCCGGGGCGACCGGACGATTTTGGAGCCGGGACTGCGGATGCTGGAACAGCTCTGCGGCGTGCCGGTGGCGGGGGTGGTGCCGTATGCGCACGTCGACATCGACGATGAGGACAGCCTGACGGAGCGCTTTTCACGCGATACGGTGCGGAAGCTGCTGGATGTGGCGGTTATCCGCCTGCCGAAAATCTCAAATTTTACGGATTTTTCACCGTTTGAGCGGTATGAGAATGTGTCGCTGCGGTATGTTGACCGCGTGGGGGCGCTCGGGGCGCCGGATCTCATTCTGCTGCCTGGGACAAAGAGCACGATTGCCGATCTCTGTTGGCTACGGGAGAGCGGATTGGAAGCGGCAATTTTGAAGGCGGCGTCGCGCGGAACGCTGGTATTTGGCGTGTGCGGCGGATTCCAGATGCTCGGGACATCCATCTCAGACCCGGAGGGAGTGGAAGCGGCGGGAAGAACAGAGCTTCGCGGCATGGGACTGCTGGAGATGGAGACCGTGTTCCACGGAGCGAAGGTGCAGCGGCAGACAAGCGGCGTTTTTTCCGGTGTGAGCGGGATGCTGGCCGCCCTGGACGGACTGCACTATGAGGGATATGAAATCCACATGGGACGCAGCGAGGAGACCATCCCCGCGCTGCTCGGCGGCGGGAATGTGTACGGGAGCTACGTACACGGAATCTTTGATGCGCCGGGCGTGACCGATACAATCTTGAAAGCGGTCTGCGCGCAGCGGGGGATTGACTTTGACGCGTTGGGAACGTTTGATCTGACGGCGTACCGGCAGAAACAATATGACCTGTTGGCGGATACGGTGCGCGGCGGACTGGATATGGAGCTTGTGTACCGGGTATTGCATCGAAAAGCCTTGTGAGAACGATACTCACAAGGCTTTTTTTGAAGCCAGTTCCGCTTCCCTTTCAGAAAAGGAGAAGCGGACGGCATTTTCCTTTTGCTTCTCCAAAAGGAGAACGTTTGCGCCCCCATTCTTTTCGCCTCTTTTGGAGAAAGAAAAGAATCGCCGCGCCCGGTGAAGAAAAGAAAGAGAAATTCCGAAACCGGGCGTACGTCCCATGCCGC
>CAKUJA010000046.1 GCA_934661135.1 uncultured Oscillospiraceae bacterium | reverse complement strand
CAGTAGACTTTGTGCCGGTTCTGTGGTAGTTGTTTGTGCTACCACAGAAGGAGATACAAGTATGGCAAAGAAACGAGCGAACGGCGAAGGGAACATCCGAAAGCGCAAGGACGGGCGCTGGGAAGGGCGGTACACTGCCGGGTACGCCGAGAAAACCGGCAAACGAATGATCAAGAGTGTCCTCGGGAAAACACAGGCAGAAGTGAAAGAAAAGCTGGCGGGCATTGCTGCGCTCCAAGCAGGCGGATTTCGCGGAAGCTATGCAGATCCCGTCGTCACAGCTTCGCTGGTATGCGGCGTTTCATGACGAGGGAGGCTATCCGCACATTCATATGATGCTCTGGTCAGATGAACCGAAATACGGTTTTCTACGCAAGGACAAACTACTGCTCAACTGCAACACGGCAGGACTTGCCGGTTGCGAGGTCCCCCCTTTCTGTCGTCCTCAAAACGAAACAGTGTACGTTGAAGCTTTGCATATTGCGTGCAAGATTTCAAAAAATCCGATATTTTGTATCATGGGAACGGTGGTGCACGCCGTTCCGTTGCAGCAATTTTAAGCGCACAGCCTCAGCTGAATCGACATTGTCTGAAATACAGTTTCGACCTTGCGGGAAATGGTAGTTGGACATGACCGCACATCCCCCTGTTTTTCTCGGCACGGAATATATGCAAAGCTTGCTACTCCGCGCTTGTGCATAATTTACAAATGCTCTCTCAAAGGTTTGGATACTTATGACAGTTGCGGAAGATTCGTCCTCATGCTATAATTTTTCTTGGGAACGTTCCCTGAATAAAATTACCTGTATGCAAAAGAAATATTGGGACTGCATCGTAATATTTTTGAATGCGTTCCCACGAAAGCGTGCAGATAATCTTGCTGCGGAACAAATCAAAAAAACAGGAGGACAAAAATGAAAAAAGCACTTTCTATTTTGATGGCGGCGCTGCTGCTTGTGGCCCTGTTTGCGGGCTGCGCAAAACCCGACACCAACACCACACAGCCCAGCGCAGCAGACAACACGGTCGCGCAGGACGAGACCACGTCGGCACAGGACACTGCGTCTGATCCTCAGCCCACAGATCAGGAATCTCAAAAGGAACTGAACGTTGTGCTCTATGCCAACGGCAACTTCGGCGACAATGCCTATTTCGACGGCAACAAGGCTGGCATTCTGCGTGCGCAGGATGAGCTCGGCATCAAGGCGAAGCTGATCGAAGGCGGCTCCGCGCAGGCGGACTATCAGTCCGGCATCGAGGCGCTCGCGGCCAGCGGCGAGTATGACATCATCGTCACGCTCACGGGCAAGACCAGCGATATTGTCTACGACCTGGCAGAAAAGTATCCGGATCAGACCTTCTTCGTGCTCGACACGACAATGACCAATGTCCGTCCCAACATCTTCAACGCGATGTATAATCAGAGCGAGGGCGCGTTCCTTGCCGGTGCGTTTGCCGCGATGGTCACCACGAGTACCGAGCTCGAGGGCACGAACCCCGATAAGGTCATCGGCTTTGTCGGCGTTATGGACTCCCCCACAATCAACGACTTCTACAGCGGCTACGAGCAGGGTGCCCACTATGTGGACAGCGAGATCGATGTCCTCAAGGCCTACGTCGGCGACGCGGTCAACGCACCGAAGGCCAAGGAGCTTGCCTCTGCCATGTATAATTCGCAGAACGCAGACATCGTGTTCAATGTTGGCGCGAGCGCCGGCCTGGGCACGCTGGAGGCTGGCAGCGAAGCCGGGAAATATACCATCGGCGTAGACATCAACCAGAACGGCCTGTATCCGGGCAGCGTCCTGACCTCCATGCTCAAGGAGAGCGGCAACGGCATTTATAACGCTATTAAGATGTATCAGGAAGGCACCCTTGAGATGGGCACGTCCGTTCTTTGGGGTATCAAGGACGGCTGCATCGGCCTTGCGAAAGATGAACTTTATGAACAGTACGTCCCCGAAGACATTCGAACCGCGATTGATGAGATCGAGCAAAAACTGATCGCGGGTGAGATCACGGTCACCTCGGAGCTGTATTGAGCAACCTGACTGTGTCCCCAAACTTCTGTTTGGGGACACAGCGCCAAACGGAGGAAACCATGGAAGAAAAACAAATTGCGGTTGAAATGCGGGATATGCATAAGATCTATCCCAACGGGACGGTTGCCAACAGCGGCGTGAATTTTTCCGTTGCAAAGGGCGAGGTCCATGCGTTGGTTGGCGAGAACGGCGCAGGAAAATCCACGCTGATGAAAGTTCTGTATGGGTTGGAAGAGCGCACTGGCGGACAGGTCGAGATCTTCGGCAAGGAGGTCCACTTTCGGAGCCCGAAGGATGCCATTGCCTGCGGTCTTGGCATGGTGCATCAGGAGTTTATGTTGGTCCCCTCTTTTACTGTCGCTGAGAATGTCGTGCTCGGCAACGAAAAAACGAAACACGGTTTTTGCGACCGGAACGCAGAAAAGAAAGAGCTGGCTTCGCTTTCGGAGCAGTTCGGTCTTCGCGTCGAGCTCGATGAGCCTGTCTATCGGATCTCTGTCGGCGCAAAGCAGCGTGTGGAAATCCTGAAGGTGCTCTATAATCGTGCAAAGATCATCATCCTCGACGAGCCGACCGCCGTGCTGACGCCGCAGGAAACAGACGAGCTCTTCCGCTCCTTGCGCCTACTGGTCCACGACGGCTATACGATCATTTTGATCACGCATAAGATTCGCGAGGTCATGGAGATCTCCGACCATGTTACGGTCCTGCGCGGTGGTCGGACCATTCGGACGCTGAAAACTTCGGAGACAACGCCGGAGGAGATCTCCGAACTGATGATTGGGCGCAAGCTCAATGCCAAGCTGCAGCGCACGGAGCAGCCCCATTCCGATAAACCGGTCTTCGAAGTTCGGGGTCTGCGCGTGCGCGATCAGAAAAACGCGCTGAAAGTTAAAGACATTTCTTTTTCCATTCACAAGGGCGAGATCTTTGGGATCGCGGGCGTGGAGGGCAACGGACAGGCTGAACTGATTGATGCGCTGACCGGTTTCCTGAAGCCCTGCAGCGGCGAGGTCTACTATCACGGCAAAAATGTCACCGGTGTCTCTGCCGCAAAATTTCGCAAGCAGCGCATCGGCTATATCCCGGACGACCGCAATCTGCGCGGCTCCAGCCTCAGCCAGTCCATCGCAGAGAACCTGCTGATCGGTTTCCACGAGCGCAGGCAGTTCCGGCTCGGCGCACTGCTGCGCTGGAATCGGATTCGGCAGTTTGCAAAGGAACTGATCCAGAAATATGACATCAAAGCTGCCAGCGAACAGGCCCCGGTCTGTTCCATGTCCGGCGGCAATATCCAGAAAGTCATCGTTGCACGCGAGATCAACGATCAGCCAGATCTGCTGATTGCCTGCCAGCCCACGCGGGGCGTCGATATTTCCTCGATTGAATACATCCACAACAAGATCATCGAGCAGCGTAATCAAGGCACAGCCGTTCTTCTGATCTCAGCAGAACTCTCCGAGATCATGGGGCTGAGCGACCAGATCGGAATGCTGTACGACGGCAGCATCGTTGCCATCCATGCAAACGATGGGACCCTCAGCGAACAGCAGATCGGTGCATATATCCTCAATGGCCAGAAGGACAAAACGGAGGCGGAAGCATGAAGAAAAAACGGATACAGTTCTCACTACTCGACCACATTGGTTCGGTGTCGACACTGCTTTCGATCCTGATCGCGGTGCTGATTGGCTGCCTTCTGATTCTCGTGATCTCCGAAGATCCCGGCGAAGCGATCAGGAGCCTCCTGGTAAAACCGCTGTCTAATATGTTTTACATCAACAGTATCATCAACAAGGCAACGCCTCTGATCTTCGTCGGTCTCTCAGCCGCACTGGCATTTCGGACCGGACTGTTCAACATGGGCGTTCAGGGGCAGTTTTACATCGGCGCGTTTGCCGGGACTCTGGTCGCGAACTATCTCACCGGTCTCCCTACCGGAATCCATATCGTGCTGACCTATTTTCTTGCCATCTGCGCAGGCGCCGTTTACGCCGCGCTGGCCGGATTCCTCAAAGTACAGTTCGGCGTTAACGAAGTTGTGACGACGCTGATGCTCAACTACATTGCCACGCTCATCACCTCCGGTATGACGAACTCCTATTTCCGCGACCCAGACAGCGGCGGCGTCATCCGGATGAACTATATTCCGGACTATCTGAAGCTCGGAAGCATTTCGAAGTCTCTTTCCGCACATTCCGGCATCCTCATCGCACTGCTGGTGCTGCTGCTGGCATATGTCTTCGTAAAGCACACAAATCTGGGCTACTGCATGCGCACTGTCGGTCAGAACCCCATTTTCGCGCAGTACGGCGGTCTGCACATCCGCAAGATCATGCTGCTCAGCTTCCTGCTCAGCGGGGCGGTTGCGGCGCTGGGCGGCGTGATCGAAGTAACTGGAATCCACTATTCATTCTTTGACAATTTTGCTGCCGATATGGGCGGCGACGGCCTGATCATCGCGCTTCTGGCCGCGAACAGTCCGATTGGTGTGCTCTTGACCAGCCTGTTTTTTGCCTATCTGGAGATCGGCGGACAGATCATGCAGCAAAACACCGATGTCTCCCGCGAGCTGGTTCTCATCATTCAGGTCATCATGATCATGATGATCTCGTCCAGAATACTCGCCCCCTATCTCAACCGCATCAAGCTGAAACGGGAGGTGCGTAAAGATGCTTAAATTCTTCATACAGCAGATATTGAATTTTTCTCTCTTTGCATTGATCTTCAAGCTCGTTGCGCCGATCCTTCTGGCGGCTGTCGGTGGGATGTTCTGCGGCAAAGTCGGCGTGATGAACATCGCGCTGGAAGGTGCCATGCTCGTCTCCGCGTTCTTCAGCATCATAGTCAATGCGGCCACAGGCAGCTGGCTGCTTGGCGTGCTCGCCGGCTGCGCAGCCAGCGTGCTGCTGTGCCTGCTGCTGGCATTTCTCGCATTCAAGTATAAGGCGCATCATATCGTCACCGGCTTTGCGATCAACACGTTCGCCTCTGCAGTCACAGTCTTTCTACTGCAGACCTTTTTCGGTTCGTCCGGCTCCTACCAGCCCGGCAATGTGGTCACGATCCCGACTGTGACCATCCCGCTGATTGATCGTACCCCGATCGGCCCGTTGCTGAGCGGTCACAGCCTGATTGTCTGGCTCGCGCTGCTCGTCGTGATCCTCAGCAGCATCGTGCTCTATCGTACGCCTTACGGCGCGCACGTGATCGCCGTCGGCGAAAACGGTGCGGCTGCGCAGAGCGTCGGCATCAATAACCTGAAGATCAAATACTCCGCTTTTGTGATCTGCGGCGTGCTCTGCGGCATCGGCGGCGCGTTTCTCTCCACCGGAACGACCAGTATGTTTGTCCGCGATATGACTGCCGGCAACGGCTTCATTGCCCTGGCTGTTATCAGTCTCGGGAACGAGCGTCCTTACGGTGTACTGCGTGGCGCCTTGATCTTCGGCGTGGCAAACGCCGCGTCTATTCTGATCGAAACCTATCCGAATCTCGGCATCCCGAGTCAGTTTATCCAGGCGATCCCCTATGCGATCACGATCCTGATGCTTTTGGTCCACACAATCCAGAAGCGTGACCGGATTCGTGCCGTACAGGGTTGACAGGAGGAAGCAATTATGAAAATTACGAACCAGAATCTGCCCTGCAAAAAAATGATCTACGACGGAGATCCCGGTCACGACGATATCATGGCAATCCTGCTTGCGTTGGGTACGCCGGAGATCGAATTGCTTGGCATCACCACCGTTGCCGGAAACGCGACGCTTGAAATGACGACGCGGAACGCCTTGATGGTCACTGAGCTTGTTGGCTCCGATGTCCCCGTGGCCGCCGGATGTGCCGGCCCGCTCGTCCGCCCGCTTTATACTGCGCCGATGGTGCACGGTGCATCCGGCCTTGAGGGAGCCGAGCTGTTTGAGCCGCACCGCAAACCGCTCACCATGCACGCCGTCGATTTTCTGATCGACACCTTCCTGCAATCGGAAGGAGACATCACGCTCGTCGCGGCGGGACCATTGACGAACGTTGCGATGGCCATGCGGCGCGAACCGCGCATCATTCCAAAAATCAAACAGCTGGTCATCATGGGCGGCGGACGGTTTGGCAATATTACTCCCGCCGCGGAATTCAACATCTGGTCAGACGCCGAAGCCGCAAAGATCGTCTTTGAGAGCTCCGTGCCGAAGATCATGTGTGGCATCGACTTGACGTATCAGGCCGTGGCCACACCGGAAATGATGGCTCGCATCCAGGCAATCGGCAGTAAGACCAGCAAATTTGTCCATGACTTTATGCAGTTTTACTGTGCACAGTCCAAAAGCCGCACGGGGCGCAACGGGGCACCGGTCAACGACGCCTGCTGCGTCGCCTACCTCATTGACCCGGAAGTCTTTACTGCGCATATGCGGCGTGTTGACATTGAAACGAAGGGCGAATTCACCTATGGTATGACTTGCATCGACGTTTTTCGGATGAATTCAGGTGCCCCTCTGCTGGAACCGAACGTTTTGGTCGGAGAAACCTTGAATTTTGACAAATTCTGGGATATGATGATCTCGGCGATCGCAAGTTTCCGATAATACGCGTAGTAGAGAGGATAGTATCGTGGTTAATATTTTAGATGTAGCCGAGCGGGCCGGAGTTTCCAAGTCCACCGTATCCCGTGTAATCAATCAGCCGGATACCGTCAAGGAAGCGCTTCGTCTCCGCGTCCAGCAGGCGATCAAAGAACTGGATTATCGCCCGAACCTGAGCGCACGGAGCTTGGTCAGCAACCGGACCAACTACATTTCCCTGATCATTCCGGACATCACGAACCCATATTTCCCGTCGCTCACACGCGGTGTGGAGGATACCGCCAAAAAGTACGGCTATACCGTGATCGTCAGCAACTCTGACAATGACCGGCAATCGCAGGAATCCGTGATTGCCAGTATGATTGAACATCGTGTAGCTGGAATCATCCTCGTCGCTTCCGAGATGGGCGGCGAGAAGATCCGTAAGCTGACGCAGTCTACCGTGCCGTTCGTGCTCTGCGACCGTGTGGAAGCCGAAGGAAAGTGCGACTTCATCTCCGTAGATCATTTCAAACTCGCGCAGGAAGTCACGAACCGCTTCATTGCCATGGGACATCAGCGAATCGCGCACATCGCCGGCCCGCAGAATGTCAGCTCCGCAGAACTGCGTGCTGCGGGCTACCGTCAGGTCATGGAGCAGGCGGGTCTCACGCCCTGCGTCACGGAGAGCGCCAGTTTTACCTATGAGACCGGACAGGCCGCGATGGAGCACCTGTTGAACGACCAGCAGCCAACTGCAGTGTTTGCATCCAACGACCTGATTGCGCTCGGTGCCATTGACGCGATCAAGCGCTGTGGGCTACGAATCCCGGAGGACATTTCCATCATTGGCTGTGACGACATCGGCTATGCATCGATGAGTACGCCGAAGCTCTCCACCATGCGTCTTCCGTCCTATGAGATGGGCGTGGAGGCCATGGAGATGCTGCAAGGCAAGATCTCCGGTGAAAGCACGGCGATCAAGCACGTTTATCTGGACTATTCCTTCATCGAGAGAGAAACGACCCGCCCGGTGGTGAGCCCAAAGCAGATCCAGATTGCCGTCGTCGGAAGTCTAAATATGGACTATTCCACCAAGCTTTCCCGCAGACCATCCTCCGGGGAAACGGTCCTCGGCGGCGCGCTGACCATTGCCCCCGGCGGCAAAGGTGCCAATCAGGCCTGTGCTGCCGCGCGGGCCGGTGCATCTGTGCAGATGATCGGCCAAGTCGGCAATGACCATAACGGACGCAAAATGAAAACCTCGCTGGAGCGCATGGGCGTCAATACCGAGGGTATCCGCATCAGCCGGACGGAACAGACAGGCGTCGCGCTGATCACGCTGGATTCGTCCGCGGAAAACAGCATCGTGGTCTGCCCCGGTGCCAACGGCACTGTGGACAGCGATGAGATCCTGGCCGCGCTGGAGGCCCTGCCGGTGCTGAAGATGATCATGCTGCAGCTTGAGATTCCGATGGACTGCGTCGAGCGGACCGTCGCATATGCCGCGCAGCGCGGAATCCCGGTCTTTCTGGATCCTGCCCCGGTTCCTCCGGAGGGACTTCCGGAGGAACTCTATGCGAAGCTGACCTACATTGCGCCGAATTCCATCGAAGCGGAGCTGCTCACAGGCATCCACGTCTGTGATACTGCTTCCGCACGTGCGGCAGCACAGTTCTTTCTGGCACGCGGTGTCAAAAATGCCATTATCAAGCTGGGCAGTCACGGCGTCTATGCCGCAAACGAACAAGGCGAGCAGCTGATCCACCCCTATCATGTCGACGCCATCGACACCACCGCGGCTGGTGACACATTCGGCGGCGCGTTCTGTGCGCGGATCAGCGGCGGCAACAGTCTAGAAGATGCGCTGCACTTTGCAAATGCTGCCGGCGCATTCTCCACCACGCGCGCGGGCGCGCAGCCTGCGATGCCGTCGCTTGAAGAGATCAATTTATTTTTACAAGAAAAAGGGGACGTACGATGAACGCTGCCGCTTATAATGCAGAGCTGTTTCAAACCAGTGTCATGCACGTCCCCACCAAAGAGGAGGCTGACCGAAGTTGGCGCACACTTGCAAACTGCGACGAGACCATGCTCCGCGAGCTGCGGCGGCAGTGGGGCTGTATCGCTATTCCTTCTTCGGGTGCAAACAGCACCAGCTCGATCTATGGCGCTGTGGCCAGCATGCGCTCCATGGGGTATCAGGTCGAGCACGCAGAGACCCTGCTTGACGCGGGCGCTGCCGCCTTCCATGCTGAAAACTGGGTCGAGCTTGCGGTGATCACCGCGAGGATCTATGCCGCGCTGCAGCAGGCGCCAGAGGATCCCACCCATCCCTCGCATCAATACCGCCGCTATCACACGTGGGAGGAATACTGCGCTGCAGTTCCTAAATGGTTTTTCTGCCCGCCGCCCGATCCGGAAGCCTACCGCAAAAAAACAGCAGATGGCTGGTATGGGCAACTCGCCGCAGGAACTGCCGGATCACAGTATGAAGGGTATGCCCCTGAAGAGATTGCCCGACACACGCACTCCGTGAAAGGCTACCTGACGCAGCCGTCTGTTTTCAACGACGACATCACATACGAGATCGCGTTTCTTACCGCCTATGCCGCACACGGCCCCGCCGTTACGTCGCAAGCCATCGCCGAAGAATGGCTGCGTCAGATCCCCATGGCAATGACAGCGGAAGGCGTCGCTCTGCGTAATCTACGCGCTGGAATTCTGCCACCTGAGAGCGGCCTCCGTGACAATTACTTCCGCGAATGGATCGGTGCACAGATGCGGGGGGCCATCTGCGGAATGCTTGCCCCATGCAACTGCCGCGAGGCCGCGCGGCTCGCCTGGATCGACGGCTGTATCTCCCATACGTGCAATGGGATCCTGGGCGAAGTATTCAGCGCACTGCTGGTCTCCATGGCCTACAGCGGGCATGATATGCGCCAGATCCTGCTCGACACACTGGAGATGATCCCAGCCGATTCGGAATATGCGCATATCCTGCGGATGTCTGTCTTGTTCTGCGAGAGGTCTGCGTCGTGGCAAGAGGCCTGGGCGCAGTGTACGGAGCTGCTTGCAGAATATACATGGGTCCACGCATATCCGAACGCCGCCGCTGAAGTTGTCGCAATCTGGTTCGGCGAAGACGATTTCGAACGGACTTTGGAGATCATGTGCCTCTGCGGATATGACGCGGACTGTACAGCTGCGCAGCTGCTGACTGCAGTCTCAATCCGCGGCGGGCTTGAGAACGTACATGAAACGTGGCTGGCTCCAGCGCGTGGATCGCTTGAGACCTATCTGCGCGGCCGCGAGACGCTCACCGCCGCAGAGCTGATCCGTGAAACCATCGCCGCCTACGAAAAGCACCTTCCTGCCTGAGTACAGGTAGACACGCAAATGCCCCCAGTAAAATCTAATCTCATTAGGGTGTATCTGAAAACTCCCAACGCACCCGGACAGCGGGGCTTTTTGCGGTGCGCAACGTCATTTTTCCTTGAAATACGTCAGTATTCCTGCGAAAAAACGTCTTGCTCAACGCAAAAATCCCTCGCTGCCGGTCACACCATGAGTTTTCAGATACACCCTAGGAGAGATATGGGGGTGGGATCACAAGCCCAAACAACTGAATAAGCAGCAACGCTGACTGATATGCTCCCTTTATGAGAGACAGTGAAAAAACAAACTGTCATCATGAAGGGAGCATTCACGCTGGCGTTCAAGGAAGCCTTCTGGCGGCTGAGTGTGGAGGGATGCACCGGGAACATGGCGCTGCGGAAGCTGGGCTACGATCCGGAGCTGCTCGGCTTTGAGCGCGTCCACAACATCACAAAGCGCATCCGCCGCGCGGGAAAATCACCGGAGGGCATCCAGCCTGCGCCAAAATCCCGGATGCGGATCAGCAGGGAGCAGTTCGGCGCGGCAGAGCTGGAAAAAATGTCCCGCCGGGAGAGTGAGCGCCGGATGCAGCAGGAAATCGTGTATCTTCAGCAGCAGATGGCGTTCTTAAAAAAACTTATGCGGCAGTCGGAAAGCGCGGATTCGGATACCTGAGCATGGAAGATAGCAGCTTCAAATTCGGCATCATCCGGGACACAAGCATGGAAAAATCGAACATTCTCACAATATCCGAGCTGTGTGAGATCGCGGGTGTTTCCCGTTCCGGCTATTATGCGTGGCTTTCCTCCGAGCAGAAGCGAGCCGCGCGGGGGGCACGGGATGCGGCGGATTTCCAGCAGATTCTGGAGGCTTACCGGTTTCGCGGTTACGCCAAAGGTGTGCGCGGCATTCATATGCGGCTGCTGCATACCGGCGTCCGGATGAACGGAAAGAAGATCCGGCGGCTGATGAAAAAATTCGGTCTTGCCTGTCCGATCCGCAAGGCAAACCCATACCGGAGGATGCAGAAGGCGATCCGGACGAACAACACGGCGGAAAACCTTGTGAAGCGGGAGTTTGAGATGCACGGACCGCGAAGCGTCCTGCTGACGGATATCACCTATATTCCGCTGAACGGCGCGTTCTGCTATCTCTCCACGATCCTGGACGGATGCACGAAGCAGGTCCTTTCCTATGTGCTGAGCGAGTCTCTGGAGGTGGATTTTGTGCTGGAAACGGTACAGAAAATGGTACATCAGCATGGAATTTCGCTGAAAAAAGAGACAATCCTGCACAGCGACCAGGGCTGCCATTACACCTGCATCAAGTTCATTCAGCTCGTGAAAAACAGTAGCCTGCGGCAGTCAATGTCGCGGAAGGGAAATTGCTGGGACAACGCGCCGCAGGAGAGCTTTTTCGGACATATGAAGGACGAGTTGGCGGAGAAGATTCCAAATTGGACGTGCTTTGCGGATGTGCAGCGGTCAATCGACGACTGGATGGACTACTATAACAACGACCGATACCAGTGGGATCTGGCAAAGCTCTCGCCGAACGAGTATTACCGCTACCTGACAACCGGAAGATATTCATGCTAGCGGAATGGGTCACCTTATTTTGTCCTTGACTTGGGGAGCAGTTTAATTCGGCGTGTGGGTCACGGTGTGGGTCAAGCCGGTTCCCGTGGATTTTCGCGAAGCACTTTTCCTAAAATAACACAGACATTTTTAGGGAAAATCCTGCCGCATAAATGCTCAAAAACGCTGATTTCTCGCAAAAATAAAAAAGCAAAAATAGTTGCAAAAACGCCTGATATTCAAAGAATATCAGGCGTTTTGGTGGGGGAAGGTGGATTCGAACCACCGAAGTCACTGACAACAGATTTACAGTCTGCCCCCTTTGGCCACTCGGGAATTCCCCCATATTCAGTTGACTGTTTGCCGTAAGTAGTGGAGCCGGTAGACGGACTCGAACCCCCGACCTGCTGATTACAAATCAGCTGCTCTACCAACTGAGCTATACCGGCGGCTCAAACAGCATGGATAATTATAGCGGCGAGAGGGGGAAAAGTCAAGAGGGTTTTGAAAAAAAGCGAAAAATTTTTATGCGCCGCGGTAGCCGATCTGACGCGAGATGGCAAGCGCAGCTTCACAGAGGGTGTGGGCGGTGTCGGAAACGTCGGTATGATAGCCGCGGGCAAGACCGATACAGCCGAGCGCGTAGCGAACTTCGCCGCTGGCGGTGCGGATGGGCGCGGAGATGGATTGCAGACCGAGCTTATATTCCTCGTTTTCTACGGCGTATCCCTGATTTCGAATGCGGGCAAGCTCCGGGAGGAACTGCTCGTAGGTGAGGAGCGTGCGCGGCGTATGGAACTGCAGCGGCGCATAAGTCAGAATGCGGCGTGCCTCCGCCTGTGTGCTGAATGCGAGAAAGAGCTTTCCCTGTGAGGTACAATGGAGGGGCAGGCGTGCGCCGACCTCGGAGACAACGCGGAGACTGGCACGGCTCTCCTCTTCGGCGAGCGTGACGACGGAGCCGCGATCGAGCACGGAAAGAAAGATGGACTCGCCAAGCGTCTCGCAGAGCGTCTGCATATAGGGCCTGGCGATTGCGCCGATGTCCCACGCATTGGAGACGGCGCAGCCATATTCAAACAGGCGGATGCCAAGCCAGTATTTACCGTTTGCAGTTTGCTCAATCAGGCCAGATTCGCGCATAGTGGAGAGCAGGCCGTGAATCGTGCTTTTCGGCCAGCCAGTCTTTTGATAGAGCTCGGTCAGGGAGATTGGCTGCGCGGCTTCGGTGAGCAGGTCGAGTAGATGAATTGCTTTGGCGACAGAATGGATGGTTTTACTTTCGAGTTCCGCCATAAAGATCCCTCCGACGATGTCTTTTTTTCAGTATATCATGTTTACATTCGACATACAAGTGACATTTTCCTGATTGCCGAATGAAGCTTGCACAGATTCACCTGAAAATTTACAAATAGGCATTTCTTTTTTGCGCATTTTATATTAAAATAGAAGTGCGGCAAGGCCGCGAAATTCCAGTTGAGGTGATACGGATTGCACACCGTTTTACTTGTGTTTGATATTGGTTCCAGCGGCCTGCGCGCGTCGCTGATGGACGAGACACTGAATATTCTGCGCAATGTGACGACGACATACCCCACGCGGCGAAAGCCGGGCGGAATTGTGGAGCAGGACGCGGCGGATTGGTGGATGAGCGCAGTGCGCGCGATGCTGATGCTGCGGGAGCTTGTGCCGGAGTATGTCAAGCGTGTTGACGCGATCGGCATCTGCGGCCATATGTGGGGATGCTTGCCGATGGATCGCGATGGACAGGCGCTTCAGCGCGCGATGATTTACAGCGATACGCGGGCGGCGGAATACGCGCAAAAGCTCCAGGATGGCTTTGGGAGCGAGTATTTCTACCGCGAGACAGGCAATATGCTGATTGCGGAAAATACGCTCTGCAAGAGCGTATGGCTGCGGCATGAGCAGCCGGAGATCTATGAAAATACCTATAAGATTTTACAGGCGAAGGACTATCTGGTCTACCGGCTGACCGGAAATCTGGACTCGACGGATCTATCTGATGCGTCCTATGGCGCGTTGGTGAACCTGAAAAGCCGGGAATATGACCGGGAGTTCTTTAAGACGCTGGGGCTGGATGCCGACAAATTTCCGACGCTCCACACCGGCTGCGAGATTGCGGGCAGGCTGACGGAGGAAGCGGCCGGGCATCTCGGCCTGCGCGCGGGAATTCCGGTTTCGGTCGGCGGCGGTACATCGGCCTGCGCTGCGGTCGGCGGCGGCACGGCCAAGCGGGGAGACTTCCTGCTGGAGTTGGAAAATCAGGCGTGGATTACCGGGCAGATGGATGAGCCGTTCTTCGACCCGGTACACCGCGTGTTCAATATCTGCACGATGGACGGACAGGCCTACTATGTGTCGGGCAAGGCGATGAGCGCCTGCCGGTCGGTCAACTGGGCGCAGCAGATCTTCGAGGTCGTGACGCCGCGCGCATTTGACGCGGTGGCAGGGAATGTTGAACCTGGCAGCGACGGATTGATCTACCTGCCGTATCTGACAGGCGAGCGGTCGCCTGTAATGGACGAGCAGGCGCAGGGCGTGTTCTTCGGCATGACGGCTGCACATAAGCGGGAGCATTTTCTGCGCGCGGTGCTCGAGGGCGTAGCGTGCGGACTGGGGCAGATTTTGGATGTGATGCGTGAGCGCGAGGAGATCGACAAGATGCAGATTATCGGCGGCGGCGCGCATTCGAAGCTCTGGAAACAGATTATTGCGGACATCTGCGATGTGACGCTTCAGGATGTATCGATATTCTCCGACAACGCGACGAGCCTTGGCGCGGCGGCTGCTGCCGGCGTCGGCATCGGATTGTTTCGCGACTTGGAGGAGGCGACGGAGCAGATCAAAGACGGCGCGTGCATCGAGCCGGACGAGGCCAATCGCGCGGTGTATGAACGGACACGGGCGCGCTATGCGGCGCTCTATCCCGCGCTGAAGGACATTATGCACCTGCCGCATTGAAAAAAGACTTTGTGAAAAACAATTCGGTATATGGCGAATGTGCGCTTTGTATCGTTCCCGGAAAGACCAGAAACAGGGGTATCACGCAAACGCGTGACACCCCTGTTTCTGGTTTGGATCAAGTGTAGCCGCTTCAAAGCGGCGCTTTTTTGAGCTTGGCAAAGGGACGGGGATAGGCTGCGGGTGTAGGTGCGGTTTTCCGGACGATGACGACACGGTGCACCGCGCCGGCGACCGGGTATTCCGCAATTCGATCCAGTTGCCCGCCGAGACGGCGGATGGCGGCGCGCGCTTCGTCCGCTTCTTCCTGCGCCATTGCACCCTTCATAGCGAGAAAATATCCGCCGACTTTGACGTAGGGCAGACAAAGCTCCGCCAGAATATTGAGCCGCGCGACGGCGCGGGAGGTGGCAATGTCGAACTGCTCACGGCAGTCTGCGACGTATTCCTCGGCGCGGGCGGTGACGATTTGCGCGTCAATGCCGAGCGGCGGCAGGACTTCTTCAAGCCAGCGCATCCGCTTGCCGAGGGAGTCGAGCAGCGTGAGCTGGAGCGAGGGTTCGCCAATCTTCAGCGGCACACCGGGGAATCCGGCGCCGCAGCCGACATCGACGACAGCTTTACCATGGAAGTCGGCAAGCTGAAGCAGATGCAGGCAGTCGACAAAGTGCAGCCGCGCAACGGCCGCCGGCTCGTCGATGGCCGTCAGGTTCATCACCTTGTTCTTCTCGATCAGCGCGTCGCCGAATCGACAGAGCTGGTCGATCTGGCGCGCATCCAGTGCGACGGGGGATTCCTGCGCAAGAATCTCTTTCATACGATCACTTCCGAATGAACAAAATGCCGATGGTACCGGGACCGCAGTGGCTCGAAACGGTGCAGCCGGCGCGGGTGACGCAGAGTTCCTCAAACGTCTGATACTTGGCGATGGTCTGCTGTGCGAGCGCAATGATCTCGTCGGGTACACCGGAATGAGTAATAAAGATCATGCGGGGATCGAGATCGGTGCGCCCCTCCAGACGGTCGGCAATATAGGTTTCGAGACATTTGGCAAATGTGCCGCGGTATTTTTTCGCAACACCCATTTTGCCGTTGGCTACTTCGATGCAGGGACGCAGCTTGAGCAGATTCGCGCCGAGCAGCGCGACGGCGGAGCAGCGGCCACCCTTTTTCATGTATTCCAGATGCTCGAGGATGAAGCTGGCATCGACGCGCGCGGTCAGTTCCTCCAAACGGCGGACGATTTCCTCCGGCGCGAGACCATCTGCGGCGAGACGCGCCGCTTCTAGAACAACGTGGCCGTGGCCGGTGGAAAGATTGCGCGAGTCGACGACATAGACATTCGGCATATTAGCCGCAGCGAGCTTGGCGTTTTGATGGCTGCACGAAAAGTCAGCGGAGATATTGACGTGGATAACAAAATCGTTCTGCGCAGAAAGCTCGGTAAACGCGCGGACATAGTCACTGAGGTTGACGGCGGCTGTCGTGGCAAGGTCGCCGCCGGCAGCGACGTGTGCGTAGATGTCGTCCGGCTGGATGTCAACACCGTCGCGGTAGGTTTTTCCGCCGAGCTGGACATAGAGCGGCAGAATGGTAATATTGTAGCGTTCAATCAGTTCAGAACTGAGGTCGCAAGTGCTGTCAGCAGTGATTTTATAGCGCATTTAGAAATCCTTTCTTGGCGTTTGCACGCGCGGCACGCAGCGTGCGGAAAAAGTCGGTTAGCAGAGCGGAACAGTCCTCGGCCAGTACGCCGGAGACAACCTCCGGCTGGAAGCAGCCGGGCATATGGAGCAGATTGACCAGCGAGCCGGAAGCGCCGGTTTTCGGGTCTGGCGCGCCCCAGACAACACGTGGGATATGGGCGTTCAGGATGGCACCGGCGCACATCGGGCAGGGTTCAAGCGTGACATAGAGCGTGCATTGCCAGAGCCGCCAGCCGCCGAGCGTTCGGCAGGCTTCTGCGATGGCCTCAAGCTCCGCGTGGGCAAGCGCGGTTTTTGCGGTTTCACGGCGGTTGCGGCCGCGGCCTACGATCCGGCCGTCCAGCGTGATGATGCAGCCGACCGGTACTTCGCCGTCTGCCGCAGCTTCGCGCGCGAGCGCGAGCGCCGCTGCCATGCACTGCCTGTCATCCATAGGACACATCCCTCCGATTTAATTATCATATCATACCCGAAAAAGCAGAATTCGTCAATCAAAAGCGGCAAAAAAAGTCCCCGGCCGCAGGCCGGGGCAATGGGATCATGGGATGGGCGGCAAATGCCGCCCGGATATGAAGTGCGCTCGCATTGGATAAGCTGTAAATGTATTGTAGCACCGGCGAAGGGAAAAGTTTGGCGAAATCCGGGAACTTGGAAAAATTTCTCGGCAGACCATGAAATGCGCACCGCTTCTCCGGATCGCTTGAAAAATGGGCGCTGGTTTGTTAAAATAAAGTGTTATTTTAAGGAACCGAGGGAATGAATATGCAATTTGATGCAGGCTGCTATGATGTGGCGGTGATTGGGGCGGGTCATGCCGGGATTGAATCCGGACTGGCCTGCGCGCGGCTTGGACTGAAAACCGTCGTGTTCACAATCAATCTGGACGCGGTTGGAAATATGCCCTGCAATCCTGCGATCGGCGGCACCGGGAAGGGACATCTGGTGCGGGAGCTTGACGCGCTTGGCGGGGAGATGGCCAAGGCGGCCGACGCCTGCTGCATCCAATACCGGATGCTGAACCTCGGCAAGGGACCGGCAGTGCATTCGCTGCGAGCGCAGGCCGACCGGCGGCGCTACCAGGAGCACATGAAGCAGCGTTTGGAGCGGCAGGAAAACCTCGACCTCAAGCAGGCGATGATTACAGAGATCGGTGTGGAGGATGGGGCGGTTTGCTCCGTGACAACGCGGCTTGGTGCGGTCTACCGCGTGAAAGCCGTCGTCATCGCGTCGGGTACCTATCTGGACGCGAGGGTCATTACAGGAGACTGTGCCTATGCCTCAGGTCCGGATGGTATGCAGGCCGGGATTGGCCTGACAGACTGCCTGAACGGATTGGGGTTGCGGATGCGCCGGTTTAAGACCGGCACGCCGCCGCGCGTGAACCGGCGATCGGTCGATGTAGAGAAAATGGAGATCCAGCCGGGAGACCCGGAGCCGGAGGGGTTCTCATTCTCGACGGCAACGCCACCGGAAAACCGCGCCGTCTGCTATCTGACCTATACAAATGAGGAGACACACCGCATCATCCGGGAAAATTTTGACCGTTCTCCGCTGTTTAATGGGATGATTGAGTCGGTCGGACCACGCTATTGCCCGTCGATTG
>CAKUJA010000045.1 GCA_934661135.1 uncultured Oscillospiraceae bacterium | reverse complement strand
GTCAGCAGCAAAAACTTCGGCAAAACCGTCTTTTTGACGCGCGAAGAAGCTGAAAAGGCGCTGGCGGAAATGGAGGGAAAATGATGGTAAAAAGAATCTGCGACCGATGCGGAGCCGAAATAAACCCTACAAGTTCGGCAACGTATGTAAACGTAAGGGGCGCATATCGCGAAAACACGGAAGACGTCGAGCTTTGCTGTTCATGCGGGATGCGAATTCGTGAATGGCTAAAACCGACCGAGGATGGCAAGAAGGATGATTAAATGCGACTATTGCGGTGGAAAAGACAATAGCTTTGTTCCGATGAATCAAACCAAAGAATACAGCGGCATTGAAATGGCACTGAATCGGCAAGGGATGCTCCGCGTCCGAGCTGGGTGCGCTCCAAACGGCGACTTTGAGACACAGGACATCGTAAACATTCGGTACTGCCCGTTGTGCGGACGGAATTTTGGGTGGAGATGATGACGATGGCTGACGAATATATCCGGCGCGAGGATGCGCTGGAAGCACTATGAGGAGGGACTTCTTAAATGACCGACGAATATCTTGCTAGGAGCAGTTTAGTTGCGCGTATGAAGTATTACGAGGAGCACACCACGGAAGGATCTGGTGAGCATTATGCGTATTCAGTTGCACTAAGAGAGATAAGAAACGCTCCCGCCGCCGACGTTGCGCCGGTGGTGCGTGGGAAGCCTATAACAAAAATTCGTGAGGTGACAATTACCGAATACCACGAAGCGCGCGGGGTATTTGCATCGGACGGTTCTAACGTTTATATCAAAAATATGGTATATGCGAAAGTTCCATATGACCATTGTCCGGTGTGCGGCGCTGTTCTCTGCTCCCGCTGGCACAATTACTGCGGCAAATGCGGGGCGAAGATGGATGGAGGGAACGAAGGTGAATGAAAGCGCCGCTGACTGGGGCCTTGTTTTCGATACGCTGCTGCTGATAGCGTTTCTTCAGTCAGAGGAGGAAACGCCGGAGGCTGCGGCGGAGAAATTCGCGAAGAAACTCCTTGACATTCCGGAGAATGTAGACCTTTTCGCGGAAACGCCGGAAGAACGGCGCGCACGGAGTGACAAGTGGTATGCTCAAGAATGGGAGAAAATTAAGCAAGAAATTGAGAAAATGAAAATATCGGAAGATACCACGCGACTGGGAAATCCAGCATCGGGATGCTGCCGGGAATCTTGGGGGGCGTTTTAATGGATGGAGGAAATGAAAATGATCCTTGATATTTTGAATCTGCTGGCGCTGATCGAGTGGATCGCGCTGGGCATTGTTGTCTGGCTCAAGGCGCGGAGCCTGTATCGCCGCTCGAAAGCGGTGCTGGACGCGCTGCAATCGGAAGAAACGGAGGTTTATGAAGATGACGCGGAAACGCTGCTGTAAATTGCTGATGGCCTGCGGAGCCACCAGGAACGAAGCAAACCAAGCTATGCGCTTTGCGCACAAAGTGTACAATTGCACAAACTACGAATGTCTCTACCTCGCATTGAAGCCGCTGCTGTACTTGCAAATCCTTCGCAACCGACCTGGCGTTCCCAACACAGTTCTTAAAGCATTTGGTATCAATCCGGACGAATTATAAATGATTTGGACGTTTGCCCGCGCGGGATGCCATTGCCGTGGCGGGGAGGATCAGCCGGATGATATAGCCAGCCCGGATCTCCGGGCTGGCACACAAAGAAAGGGATGATAACATCAGTCGAGTGATAGAGCTACGAGCCGGAACCAGATTCCGCGCAATTGAGCTTGCGTCCGCGCCGCAGCAGAAGCGAACGCGGGCGTCGAAACAATTTGAGACCAGCCTTGTGCGGGAGGCCGTGAACATCAAGACCGCCTGTATGCGGTTGGAATTTCTGCTTTATGCAAACTTTGCACTAGATGATTGGTTTGTGACGTTGACCTATGACGAGGACTTCCTTCCACCAAACTATGAGACGGCTCGGAAGAATCAGCCGGCCTACTTCCGCAAGCTGCGGCAGGCGCGCCGGGAAGAAGATCTTCCATTTGATTATGTGTACGTCATGGAGGGACTGCACGGCGACCATCGCATCCATCACCATTTCGTGACCAAGCGCGCACCGGGCAACGATATCGCCCTATTCCGTGAACTGTGGGGCAAAGGCTTTGTCGATGTGGTGAGCATTGAAGAGTTCGGCGGCTATCGTGCCGTCGCGCAGTACATGACCAAGGAGCCGCGCAAAACCGGCAAACTCCGGGTCGGCGCTCGGATGTGGACACCAAGTATCGGGCTGGTACAGCCGGAGCGGCACGACATCGAGCTTGCGCCGGGCGAGCACTACTCACCGCCGCCGGGCGCTTCGGCCTTCGAGGGCGGAAAGTTCCCGGAGCGCATTGAAAACTGTTACGGAACCTTCGTGACCTACGATTTCGAAATCCCGGCTTTGCAAACTTAATATCTATATTTTGACTTGAAACAATATATAAATACTGGGAAGGAGCGACAAAAGGACTTGCAATCTGAGAAACGGCGTGATATACTGTTAGTGTCAGCAGATGGGAAGTTGATTTGCCCGTTGTGCGGGCGGCCAACGCAGCAGCGTGTGCGGCCGACGACCGTGCTGACAGACTTCCCGCTGTACTGCAAGCTGTGCAAGCGAGAGTCGATCGTGAATATGAGCCAGAGCCAAAACCATCGAGTTAGTGCCAGCGCCAAATGATTTGACCGTGAAAACGGAGAATTGTTTGGCGCTTTTGTTTTGCACCCGAGGTGATAGCCGGATGGCATGAGCGCCATGATCTCCGTCGTGAGGTCATGGCGCTTTTTGTTTGTCCATGGATTACAAAAGCAAACGCTGGCTGCACCTGCGCGACGCGGTGCTCCGGCGTGACAAGTACCGATGCCGAGAGGCCGCAAGGTTCGGCAGGAACGAACTGGCGACCGTTGCCCATCACGTCTACCCGGTGGAAGATTTCCCCGGCTGGCAATGGTGCGGCTGGAATCTGATCGCTGTGAGTCAGGCAGCGCACAACAGCTTCCACGACCGCGTGACCGGCAAGCTGACCGATCGCGGCCTCGCGTGGCAGCGGCGAGTGATCCCCCCTCCCGATGCGCCGCCGCCGTTCTGACAAAAGCACCGGAGTGGGTCCCCTTTTCCGACGGCGGGAAAACGGGCGGAGGGGGTAAAGCAAGAGGTCCGAGGCGCGCGGGTGCGCGCGAGAATTGAATCATGCGGTGCGGGCGCAAACGACGCGCCTGCGCGAAACGCCGGAGGCTGTGCCAGGCAGCAGCGACATTGGGAACGCCGCCATTGCCTTCTCAGATCCTCCTAACTGGGCCCGGAGCCGCCGGGCCTGGCAGAGTCTCCGGCATGCGGGAGGTGAGCACTTGGCCAGAGAGGACATGATCCGGAAGGATATGGAGCTGGTCGGAACCTACAACGAGATATTCGAGCCGACGATCAAGCAGCTAGCCAAGACGGAACGCGAACTCTCCCGCGCAGAGAAGGAGTGGAAGAAACAGGGCGGGCAGCGGATCTGCACCATGGTCAACAAAACCGGCGCGGAGTACACGGCCAAAAGCCCATACTGGACGGCGGTCGAAGATCTGCGCGCGACGGTGCAGTCTCTCCGCAATCAGCTCGGCCTGACGCCGACTGGCCTGAATAAAGCCAGGTCGAAGCTTCAGCCCTCTGCCCTCGGCAACAGCAAGATCGAGCAAATGCTTGCCGCAGCGCACGACCACGCTGTTGAGCACGGCCCGCAGTATCAGCGCGAGGTGGACTCCTTCGTGGAATCCGTCCTGTCCGGAGAGTCCGGGTTGTGCGAGGACGCTGTGCTCGCCTGCAAGCGATACGTTGCAGACCTCGACCGTGGAAAATGGGAGTTCCGCACGGAACCGGCCAACGACATCATCGCCATCATCGAGACAATGCTCTGCCACCAGCAGGGAGAATTTTTGGACGCAACGCCGCTGCGCGGCACGCCGTTCCTGCTTCTCCCTTATCACAAGTTCATCGTCTACAACCTTCTCGGCTTTTATGCCCCAGGGACGAACATCCGGCGCTTCAAGGAGGCCGTCGACTTCATCCCCCGAAAAAACATCAAGACGACCTTTGCTGCAGCGCTCGCGTTTGCGCTGGCGCTGCATGAACGAGCCAGCGGTTCCAAGGTTTATGCCGTAGGCGGTGCGCTTAGGCAGACGAAAGAGGTTTTCAATTTTCTTAAATACAACCTGGCTCGTTTGCAAATTACGACGGACGACGATCCTGTGCAGGGGCTTCGCGTCATCGACAACAATGCCGAGCGGTCGATCTCCGGCGATATCGGCAGCGGCATGGTCTCCATCGATGCGCTGGCCGCGAATCCTGACAAGCAGGACTCCTTTAACTGCAACATCGTCATCGCGGACGAAGCGCACACCTACAAAAGCCCGCAACAGTATCAGATCCTGAAGGACGCGACGAAGGCGTACACAAACAAGCTCGTCATCGTGATCTCGTCTAACGGTCCGAACGCCAGAGGCTTCCTGCTCGCCCATCTCGAATACTGCCGGAAAATTCTGCGCGGGACGGTCACGGGTGACGCGGCCGACAGCATCTTTTGTTTTCTCTGCTCCGCGCCGACACTGGAAAACGGTGACGTTGACCTGCATGATCCGGCTGTGCTGAAAGCAGCCTCGCCGGGCTGGGGCTACTCCATCCGCCCGCAGGACATGATCAACGATGCGGCCATGGCCGCTGAAAACCCGGCGCTCCGGCCGGAGTTTCTCAACAAGTCGCTGAACGTCACAACGAACGCGATCAAGGCATGGTTTGACATCCAAGAGTTCCGCAAGAGCGACGAGAAGTACGACTGGAACTATCGGCAACTCGCGAAGCTGCCTATCCGTTGGTATGGCGGCACAGACCTTTCGAAGCTGCACGACCTGACGGCCGGTTGCCTCTTCGGCCACTACAAAGGCGTAGACATCATCATTCCGCACGCATGGTTCCCGCGGCCGGCCGCCATCGTCAAGGCGCAGCAGGATCAAATCCCGCTGTTCGGTTGGCAGGAGGACGGCTGGCTGGACATGACCAACGACAAGGTCACGAATCACCACGATGTGGTGCAATGGTACAAAAAACTGCGCGCCGATGGGTTTAAGATCCGCCGCATCGGCCACGACCGGAAATTCTGCCGCGAGTATTTCGTGGAGATGCAGAAGGAGCGCTTCCCGATCAAGGATCAGCCGCAGCTGTTCACGCGGAAGTCCGAGGGTTTTCGCTATCTGGAGGCCAGCGCGAAAAAGGGAACGCTCTACTACATGCACGCCGAACCCTATGAGTACTGCGTGCAGAATGTCGCCGGCATCGAGAAGGCTGACGACATGGTCATGTATCAAAAAATCGAGCCAAACCTCCGCATCGACCTCTTTGATGCCTCGGTGTTTGCGGTTTGCGCCTATCTCGAAGATCTGACCGCCAGCAATAAGGCGGCAGGCTGGTATGACAAGAAAGACAAGGACGGTGATGCAGATTGAGAGTGAAGCCGCAGCGCAGAGGGATGAACCCAGCGCTGCAAAAATGGATGATCGGCGCGATCGATGCTGATACATTGGCCGTTCCCGGTTATACCCGGTTAATTGACAGTCCGGATGTGCTTGCCGCCATCGGCGGTCTCGCTGATATCATCTCGAACGCTACAATCCAGCTCATGCGGAACACCGATGACGGCGACGTCCGCGTCCGCAATCAGCTGGCGCGCTTCATGGACATTTCCCCGTGGCGGCACGGAACGCGCAAGGATTTGATCTCCTGGATCGTCTGGACGATGCTGACGACCTCGACCGGCAGTGCCTTCCTCCTGCCGCACACGGAGCGCGGACTTTTGAGCGAGCTAGAGCCGATGCCAGGTGCGTATGCGCTGAGTGACGATAACGGCCTGACCTACTATGTCATGTGGCAGGGACGGCGCTATGCGGCCGACAGCGTACTCCATTTCAAACGCTGGCCCGACCCGGCGCAGCCCTGGCAGGGAATCGGCCTGCGGATCAGTCTCCGGGATGTGACCGCGAATCTCCGGCAGGCGGCCGCCACGAAAAAGGGTTTTATGTCCGACAAGTGGAAGCCGAGCGTGATCGTCAAGGTGGATGCGCTGGCCGATGAATTTGCCGACGAAGCAGGCCGCAAACGGCTGGTCGACCAGTATATGTCCGGCAGCTCCGCAGGCGAGCCGTGGGTGATCCCGGCAGAGCTGATGGAGGTGCAGCAGGTCAAACCGCTGAGTTTGACGGATCTCGCCATCAAGGACAGCGTGGAGCTAGACAAACGCGAGGTTGCCTCGCTGGTCGGTGTGACGCCGTATATGGTCGGCGTCGGCAGCTATTCCGATGCGGAGCACAACCACATGATCCGCACCACGGCGGTCACGATCTCCAACATCATCTGCCAGGAGCTGACGCGAAAACTGCTGATCTCCGAGGAGATGTATTTCCAGATGTCCACACGCCGGCTTTACAGCTACACGCTGCAGGAGCTGGCCAGCGTGGCCGACGATCAGTACATCCGCGGCCTGATGGACGGCAACGAGGCCCGCGATTGGCTCGGCCTCAGTCCGCGCAAGGGCCTGAACGAGCTGGTCATCCTCGAAAACTACATCCCTCGCGGTATGATCGGCAATCAGAAAAAACTAGAAGGAGGCGACGGCAATGCCGAATGAACGCCAGCAGCGGCAGGTGCGCTGCGTAGCCCAGCAGTTCCAGACGCGCTCGGCCAACGATGATTTGTTCATCGAAGGTTATTTCTCCGTCTTCAACAGCGAATACCCGCTTTGGGAAGGCGCGAGCGAGATCGTAAAGCCGGGCGCTTTTACCAATTCCGTCTCCGGAGATGTCCGGGCGCTCATCAACCACGATTCCAGTCTTGTTCTCGGCCGGACGAAGGCCGGCACGCTGACGCTGCGGCAGGATGAGCGGGGCCTCTGGGGCAGCATCAGAATCAATCGGGATGACGTTGACGCCATGAACCTCTACGCCCGCGTCCAGCGGGGTGACGTTGACCAGTGCTCGTTTGGATTTGATATCAAACGCGAAACCTTTGTGGATCTCGGCGACGGAAAATGCCGCTGGGAAATCGAAGAGGTCGATCCTCTCTACGAGGTGTCTGTCTGTACGTTTCCGGCCTACACGGAAACGTCCGTCAGCGCCCGCAAGCAGGATCTGGCCGAAATTGAAAAACGCCGCGCCGATGCCTGGCGCAGCGACATGAAAAAGAAACTGGGAGGTACACAGTAAATGGCATTAAAAGTTTTGCTGCTGCGGAGCCGTCTTGCACCGCTGCAGACTGAGCTTCAGACGCTTGAAACCACGCGCGATGGCTTCGCGGCCCGCGAAGCGGAGCTGGAGCATGACATCGCCGAGGCGCAGACCGATGAGGAGCGCAGCGTCGTTGAGGCCGCTGTGAATGCTTTTGAGCAGGAGCGCAGCGCGAACGCCGCGGACATCACCCGTGTGCAGGAACGGATCAACGAGATCAACGAAGAAATCCGCAGTCTGGAAGAAGCGCAGACGCCGCCCGCGTCTGATCCCCCGGCGGCAGAGCCGACCGGAACCACCAACACCGAAAGGAGTAATCATTCCATGCCTATCAACAACCCGGAGCGCCGCTGGTTCGGCCTCACCTATCAGGAGCGCGACGCGCTGCTGGCGCAGCCCGCCGTCAAAGAATTCCTGCAGCGCGTCCGCGAGGCGCGCAGTCAGCAGCGCAGCGTAAACGGCGGCGAACTCGGCATCCCTGATGGTTTCCTGCCGATCCTGCGCGATCTGACCTATCAGGAATCCAAGTTCCTGCGCTACTGCTTCACCACGAGCTTCCGCGGCACCACGCGCCAGAACGTTGCCGGTGTTGCACCGGAGGCCATCTGGACCGAAATGACCGACGCGCTCAACGAGCTCGACATTGACTTCTGGCAGCTGACGATGGACGGCTACATGGTCGGCGGCTATATGGCTGTCCCGAACTCCCTGCTGATGGATGACAGTGACCTGCAGCTTGCATCGACCATCCTTCAGGCACTCGCATCCTCTCTCGCAAAAGCGATCGATAAGTCCATCTGGTTCGGCACCGGCGAAAAGATGCCCGTTGGCATCCTGACCCGTCTGGCCGCAACCGCGAAGCCCGCATGGTGGGGCGCGCAGCAGGGCGATTTTACCGACCTGCATACCAGCCACATTCTGAAACTCGACCTCTCCGCCAAGACTGGCGTCGAGTTCTTCCAGCCGCTGGTCGCGGCGCTGGCTGTGGCCAAGCCGGACTACTCCAACGGTACGGTCGTCTGGACCATGAATCGCAAGACACATCTCGACCTGATGTCCCGCGCGTTGGCCTACAACTCCGCTGCGGCTATGGTTGCAGGCGTCAACAACACCATGCCGGTCGTCGGCGGTGTGATCGTCGAGTGGGAAGTCATGCCGGACAATGAGATTGCAGGCGGTTTCCTGAGTCTCTATCGATCGGTCGAGCGCGAGGGCACGCTGATCGAATCCAATACAAATGTGCGGTGGCTTCAGAATCAGACCTGCTATAAGGGCCTGCAGCGCCGCGACGGCAAGCCGGCCATCGGTGAGGCGTTTGTGGTCGTCAACTACGGCAATGTGGCCCCGACCACGACCACGACTTTCGGCAAGGACCTCGCTAACACTGCAATTGGCACTTTGATCGTGACGACGGCAGCCGGCACCGGCGCGTCCGGCGACAGCACCGTGACGGTGGCTGGCAACGGCTCCGGCACGCTGAAGTATCAGGTCGGCGGTCAGGCCGTGCCTGTGGCGAACGGCGAGCCCATCGGAAAGGGCTGGGAAGCCATCCCCGCAAATAAGACCATCAAGAGCGCCACGACCGGCGCGACCATCACCGTCGTTGAGGTCAACGCGGACGGCAAGGCCGTGGCCGTTGGCTCCGGCAGCGTGACCGCCAAGGCGTAAGAGAGGGGGCTGTGGAATGTCAGCAGACCTGCGTCTGACTTACATGAAGGTTGATCTTGGCATTTTGTCGTGCGCTGATCAACAGGAGCTTTATATGCGCGGTCTGCTGACCACAGCCGAATCCTTTGTCCGCCGGCGCGGTATCACGCTGGCGGACGACAGCGACGAGGATGACATGCTGGTCGGCTCCGTAGCCGCGTGGATGTATCGTGCCCGTGGCAACACTGAGCGGGCGGCACTCCCCCGGAATCTTGACATCATGATCAAGGACCGGCTGTGTCACGAGAAAATGAGGGACGGCGGATGATCTACGACAAGATTTTGACGATCTACACGCTGCTCCCTGGTCGGTCTCCTGCCGTGCGCAAGCTCAAGGCCGTCAGCCAGCACTTTTACTGCGAGCGCACGGTGTACGCCTCCCGGTTTTACGCCGGGAAGCAGGCCGGGCAGAAGCTCGTGCGCATGGTGTCCATGCCGCGCAGCGTCTTCGACGCACCGATCGAGGCTGACCAATACTGCACACTGGAGGACGGCCACGTCTATCGCATCGACCAGGCGCAGCGCGAACAGGATGCCGACGGCCTCGACATCAACACGTTAAGCCTTGCGGAACCGGAGGGGAAATATGAGCTATTCCAAAATTGAAAACGCGCTCAAAACCGTCCTGCCGGATGCGGTCTACAAGGTACAGGCCCCAGAGACAACGGACGAGGGTGCGCAGCTGCTCCGCTATCTGGTCTGGACGCCGACCGGCGAGCGCTATGCCTACGCCAACGGCCGCCCCTTCGCCACGATCTATCAGGCCGTTGTGACCGTGGCCACGCAAACCGAAGATGATACGCTCCCCGCCGAAGTCTCAAAGGCTTTGGCGGATGCGCATATCGCGATGCAGATGCCGGAGCACTCCTACGACGTCGAGACAGCCACCTACTACACGGACATTCCCTGTGAGGTGATCTGATGGCGCAGATGGAGACCGACGGCATTGAAGAGGCCATCCGGCAGCTGAATAAGGCCGATCTGTTTACCGACGAGAACGTGAAGCGGATGCTGACAGCCGGCTCCGAGGTCATGCTGACCTCTGTAAAATCTGCCTTTGTGGAGTCCGGGCATAACAGCCCCGGCCGACAGCGGCGCACCGGTGAGACGCTGCGGCATATCACAAAAGCCCGCGTCGTCCGGAAGGACAAAAACGGCGTCCCGTATATGTTCGTCACGATCCACGGGAAGGACAAACGTGGGCAGCGGTACGGCACAAAGGGTTTCGTGCTGAACTACGGCCGGCGAACCGGCGGCAAGATCCCGGCAGACTATTACTGGTCGACCGCGGTACACAACACCTGGCAGCAGGCCAACGACAAAATGTCCGACGTCGCTGCCGACATTCTGAAAGGAGAATGACATGCCTGAATTTGATCTTCGCGGCATGAAGGTCGCGAAATACAATTACGACAAAACGCAGAAGAAAATCAGTTATGACACGCCGATGTCCATGGGCGACGCAATGACGGCCAACCTCGAACTCAAGTTCGCGGAGGGGCGTCTCTATGCTGAGTCCGCGCTGGCCGAGTACATGAAGAAGGTCACGGGCCTGACGGTCAGCCAGGGCGTGAAGTACATCCCGGACGAGACGCAGAAGCTGCTTTTCAAAGCGTATGAGCTGAGCCGTTCGGTTGGTTCCGGCTCGCCCAAGACCGTGAAGAGCATGGCCTACGGCAAGGCCTCGACCGGTCAGTACGTCGGCAGCGGATTCTACGCGCCGGATATGATCGACGGCGTAGAGAAGTTCACGGCCATCTTCGTCCACAAGACGCTGTTCGGCCCGCCCAGCAAAACGCTCCAGACCATGGGCGAGCAGATCAACTTCCAGACGCCGACGACCTCCGGTGAAGCGCTGGTCGATGACGCAGGCCACTTGATGGAGTGGAAATCGTTTGACACCGAGGCCGAGGCCATTGCATGGCTCGACGCCTGCTTCACGACGGAACCAACCGTCGTCACCGAGGGAGGATAAACCATGGATCTCCGTTTGAAAACGCTGCCGTTTGAATACGGCGGCCAAAAGCTCCAGCTCTGCTGCAATTTCAACGTGCTGGCAGATCTTCAGGCGGCCGGCGAACTGGATGAGATGCTTGATGAGAAGCGTTCCTTCCGGAATTTCACGCGGCTGCTCGCGGCGCTGGTCAACGAGGCCGCGAACGCTGCCGGGCTGGATCTCTCCGTCACGGATCGCGAGATCGGCCGCGCGGTGAGCTGGAAGGAGTTCCGCCGCATCCAGGGCGATGTGTTCGGCCTGCTGTTCGCAGCGGTCATGTCTCCGGAGGAAGGCGAAGCAGAAACGACCGAAGAAGAAACAAAAAACGTGGAGACCAAGGAAGCGGCAGCGACGGCCTGAACTTCGCTTGGTATCTGAATATCTGGATCAATGTCCTGCATAACGACGAGGCCGTTTTCTGGCGGACAATGACGCCGGCGCGGTGCGTAGCGCTTTACCGTGAGTTTTTCAAGCTCATGGGCGCACCGGGCCGGCGTGTCGTTTCTGAGTCTCCTGCGGAGACGGAGAAGCCCGCCCGCTTGTCGTTGTCGGCATATCTGATGGGAGGTGGCGGTTGATGGCTGCCCCGAGTATCAACTCAAAAATCAAACTGGACGGCGAGCGGGAATACAAGGCCGCGCTGGCCGAGATCAAATCCGGCCTGAACGTCCTGAAATCCGAGCTGAATCTCGCGTCCGAGCAGTTTCGGGATAACGCGGACAGCGTCGAAGCGCTGACCAAGAAAAATGACATCCTCGACCGCACGATCCTGACGCAGAAGGAAAAAATCGAGCAGATTGAAAAGGCGCTCCAGTCCTCGGCCTCCGCCTATGGCGAAGCCGACGAGCGCACCAATCGCTGGAAAACGCAGCTCAACAACGCACAGGCCGAATTGGTCAAGATGGAGCGTGCATTGAAGGACAACGAGGACGCGCTCCAAAAGGCGCAGAAAGAGGCCGACGGCACGACAACCGCCTTTGGCAAGCTGAAAAAGGCGCTGTCTGACACCAAGGAGCAGGGCGGCGGCATCAAGGGTCTGTTTTCCAATCTCAAGGAGGAGTTCTCTGGCAACAACGAGGTCATGCGCGGCCTTGGCGACGCGCTGACGGATGTGGCCGGGAAGTTCGGCGTCCAGCTCCCGGAGGGCGCACAGAAGGCCGTGCAGTCTCTCAACGGCATCAATGCAGGCGCAGCTTTGGCTGTGACCGGCCTTGGCCTTGTGGTCGCTGCGGTGGTCAAGACCGAAAAGGCTCTGATCTCCATGACGAAGGAGTCCGCAGCCTACGTCGACAACATCCTCACGATGTCGCAGACAACCGGGCAATCCGCGGAGCAACTGCAAGAGTTTTCCTACGCAACAGAACTGATCGACGTCTCCATGGACACGCTGCAGGGATCGCTGACCAAGCTGACCAACAATATGCAAAATGCCATCAACGGAACCGGGGATGCAAAATTCGCTTTTGAACAGCTGGGTATTTCCCTGACAAACGCAGACGGCAGCATGCGCAGCGCGAACGACGTCTTTTACGACACGATCGATGCGCTGGGCGAGGTTCAGAACGCGACGGAACGTGACGCGCTCTCCATGGACATCTTTGGGCGGTCTGCGCAGGATCTCAACCCGCTGATCATCCAGGGCAGCGATACCCTGAAAGATTATGCGAAGGAAGCGCATGACGTTGGCTATGTTCTCGATAACGAAGCGTTAGAAGCACTCGGCGCTGTTGACGACGGATTCCAGCGGTTGCAAAAAACACAGGAATCTGTCAAGAACCAGATGGCTGCGGAGTTTGCCCCGTATCTGACCAAGGCGCTGGAGGACATCCGGGAGCTAATTCAGAAGGTCGGTAAAGCGCTGGTCGAGTCCGGCGCGGTCGATGCTTTTGGCAGTATCCTCGAATCGTCTGTCGCGCTGCTGGAGCCGCTCGGTTCGCTGATCTCCGCTGTTCTTCCGGCTTTGACCGCAGCATTGAAACCGATCGCTGAAACGGTTGCCCTGATTGCAGACACGGCCAACGTTATTGTCGGCCTGTTTACGTTCAACGGCGATAAGATCAAAACCGCGCTCGGCCTGAACGCCAGCTCCGGCCAGCTCAGCAATATGCAGCGTGCCAGCGGTGCCTATAACGGCTACCGCTATTCGCAGTCTGCCGGCTGGATTGCAGAAGGAACGTATACAGACGCGGAGCTGCGGTCGATGTATAACAGCGAGGTTTCTGCTGGAACGGCACAGGGGACCTTTGAGGCGTGGAAAAATGCCGGGTCGTGGCGCAGAAACGCCAGCGGCACAGACTGGTTCCCCGGCGGGCGGACGCTGCTGAGCGAGCACGGTGCGGAGACCGCGATTCTGCCGCAGGGCACGCGCATCCTGACCGCGCAGGAGACACGCCAGACCGGCGGAGATACTTACAACATCACGATCGATGCCCACACGGTGCGGGAGTTTGAGGACATTCTCCGCATTGTGCAGGAGCGCCGCAGAGTGGTTCGGATGGGAGGGACTTAAATGGCAACAGTACGGTTACCCGCGAATCAATCTGCTCGAATTGAAATTTCGCAGCCTGCAACAAATTATAGCAGTGACGTTAGCGTTGAGAGCGGAGCTCTCCTTGTGTCTTTTTCTGGGTATCCATCGTCCGCAAAATTCAACAGAATTGTGCAAGGCCAGTTGTATTTGTATGCTGAACTTCGGTATGGAACGGAAGGGCAAAGTATCAATGGCGCGTATCTCAACTACCTGAACGATAACTTTGATGAAAAAACAGTAACATACGAAAATTGTCCAGGCAATGTGCTCGGATCAGGTAAGATTTACGCATACGTCACATCGACCGGAGGTTATATCGATGCATCAATCTTTGCAGAGTATGTAGCCGCTGCTGCAAAAAATGGAATCCGAACGCCACCCCCATATCGGATAAAATATCAAACAACTCGCGGCTCAAATGCTCCATATATGACAGTCGAATACGGTAATGAAATCGTTGGGATTAACCTGAGTAGTTTGTCCCCGTCTAACGGTTCCATCGTAGCTGCCAATTCAACAACATTTTCATGGGCCGAAAAAGCTAGTGGCTGTTGCTATGAGGCAATTTCCCGCACGTCTGCAAAATTCCGTTGGCGCAAATCCGCATCCGACACAGTCAAGGAGATCGACGTGCCCGGCACGGCCACCTCCATCACCATCCCGGCGAATACTTTTTCCGGTGACAGCATCCAGTGGCAGCTCAGCGTGACCGCGAACAGCGGCGTCACTACGACCTCCGATTGGATGACGCTCTCGCTGACCGACGTGGAATCCACAGCCGTTGCGGTCGCCCCTGACCGGGCAGTCCTCGACGGAGCATCCGATAATGTATTCAAATGGGAACATGTCATTTCGACCGGCACAGCCCAAACAAAGGCCGAATTGCAGCAGAGCACGGACGGCAGCACATGGACGGCGCTGGCAACCGTCACCGGTGCAGCCAACACATGGACGGCTCCTGCCGGAACGTTTACCTCCGGCACAAAATACTGGCGCGTGCGGACGTACAATTCCAAGGGTGCTGCGGGCGCATGGAGCGCTGCCACACAGTTTATTGTGCTGGCTGCCCCTGCAACACCGCCCATGTCTATCGTGTCCACAGAGCCGCGCCCGGAGATCCGCTGGCAGTCAGATGATCAGCAAGCCTACCAAGTCGAGATCGACGGCGTCTATGCCTCCGGCACGCGCTTTGGAACCGGGAAGACGTGGAAGGCACCGTTTTATCTGGCCGATGGCAACTACACGGTGCGCGTCCGTGTGCAAAACGAATACGGCTTCTGGTCGCCGTGGGGCACGGCGGCGCTCCCGGTCACAAACGTACCGGGCGGCGCGATCACGCTGACCGCCGAGGGCGGCATCGAGACGGCACTCAGCTGGACGCCGGGCAGCTTTGACTACTATTTGGTCTACCGGGACGGCGTGGCCATCGCGAAGGTCACGGAACCGAGCTACACCGACGCAGCCAGCATTGGTGGTGTGCGCTATCAGGTGCGCGGCTGCTACGACAACAGCGACAATTACAGTCTGTCCGAGGCCGTGGAGGTCACGGTCCGCACAGACAAAGTCCGACTCTACGACATGGAGCGCGGCGAGTGGCTGCACTTCCTTTACGATTCCTCGGCGCACCGCAGCACGGGTCTGAGCCTGTCCCAGGACATCCAATATGTCCAGCTCTCCGGGCACACCTACCCGGTCGCCGAGCGGAGCGAATTTAAGTCCCGCGCGCTGCGGATCACCTGCGTCTGCGCGGACGACGCAGAGCGGCAGTCTCTCAGGGCACTGCTCGGACACATGACCTGCTGCAAGACGCCGGAGGGCAACATGACCATCGGCTACCCGGCCAGCATCTCGGAAATCTCCGATGATTTCTTCAGCACTTACAGCTTTACCATCGAGCAGATCGACCGAAAGGAGGAAATCGACCTTGATTCGTGACATCTCCTACCACGTCAACGTCCTGCGCAACGGAGCCGAGTTTGCCCGGCTCCATTGGCGCAGCGGCGACAATCCCAACATCATGGTCAACAAGGATGCCGAGATCAAAGGCAGCTTCTCCGGGCGGTTCTACGTCCCCGACACGGTCGATCTGCTGTCAGACGAGCTGCAGCCCGTCATGCGGCTGAACGGCGTGGAGACGCCGCTGGGTGTCTTCCAGACGGCGACTCCGAGCCGCGCGACCGACCGCTACAACACGATCATCCAGATCGAGGCATACGACCGCTGCTGGCGGCTGCAAAACCAGCGCACGGAGAACATCCTGCACATCGCCGCCGGTACGTCCTACATTACGAAGATCCGCCAGATGCTCACGGAGGCCGGGATCGGGCTGGTCATCGCGGCTCCATCCACAGCCACGCTCCAGACCGACCGCGAGGATTGGGAGATCGGTACGACCTATCTGTCCATCATCAATCAGCTGCTGGCCGAGATCAATTACAGCGATGTGTGGTTCGACGGCAGCGGCATCGCGCATTTGGAGCCGTATGAACAGCCCAGCGCCGACCGCATCGATCATGCCTATTCCGATACCGACGTCGTCCACGCGCAGCCGATCGGGCCAGATCACAACGACGAGACGGACATTTTCAATGCGCCGAACGTCTTTGTCCGAATCTGCAGCAATCCGGATCTCGATGCCGACATGGTGGCCACGGCGGTCAACGAGTCCCCGACGTCCAGCACGTCCACGTTTAAACGCAAAATGCGCATCGTGGATGTGCAGCGTGTGGACAACATTGCGAGCCAGGATGAGCTTCAGGCCGCCGCAGACCGCGCCCGGAATGAATCCATGTTAGCGGCACGAACCATCACATTTCAGACACTTAATGAGCCGGGCCACGGCGTCGGGGACATCATCTCCATCGACGACCCGGAACTGGCTGGAATCTACGAAGAGACCGGCTGGTCGCTGACCATGGCCGCCGGCCAGATGATGCAGCACACAGCGAAAAGGACGGTGATTGCATGATGGATCTGTTTACGGCCACGCTGGAGAGCACGCAGGAATCGCCGCTGCTCTCGCTGGCGACCATCGGCACAAAGTACACAGACGGCGTCTCGCTGATCTTCCCCGGCCAGACCGAGGCAACTGCGAAGCACTACCGCTGCAATCCGGATGTCGCCTTCGCTGCGGGCAACCGCGTCCTGATCGCCCGCGTCAGCGGCAGCTATGTGGTGCTGTGCAAGGTCGGCACGCCAAAGTAAGGAGGTAGCTATGAGCCTAAAAATCATGCAAGGCGACCAGTACGCCATTGTATTTACTGGGACGCAGGACGGCGCGCCGCTCGACCTATCCAAGATTGAGATGATCGAGTTCATCGTCGGAAAGCTGCGCAAAATCTACCCCGGCGAGGTCACGACGGACACAGACGGAAACTTCCTGTTCCCTCTGACGCAGGAGGAAACCTTTCAGTTCAAATCCGCTTCTCAGGCCGTTCAGATTCGTGTCAAGTTTACCGGCGCGGAGCCGGTGGTCATCGGCACCAGCATTGAGGGCATCCGCGTAAGCGATTCCATCAGTAAGGTGGTGCTGTGATGATCCACTTTGACATCGGCGGGAAGCCGAATATCCAATTCAACCTGCCGCCCTTGCGGGTGTCACCCGGCGGCAGTGGCGGCGGCAACGTCTCATCCGCGCAGATCAACACCATTGTAGTCCTCGACCGGGCGGAATATGACGCGCTGGCCGTCAAGGACGCAAAGACACTGTATCTGATTCGGGGGTGACGGAATGATCACAGTCGGAGAAGAACAGCTCAAGGAGTTGTTTGTCGGTGAGATGGGCATTAAGAATGCCTGCATCGGCGAAGAACCCATCTATACCCGCCCGGGCGGATATTTATACATCGAAATGAGCGAAAAGAAAGGGGCATAACCTATGGCAAGTTTTTTCAATCTAATTCTTGATACGCTTGCACCGTCTGGGCTGACACTGAAGCTCAACAGCGGCGCGACGTATGCAACCAGCAACACCGTCACCGCAACGATCACGCTGACGGATGAAACCAAGACCGGCTACCAGATGAAGTTCTGGGGCATCAAGGCGGCTGCAACGGAAGCGGACGCATCGTGGGAAACCTTCGCGGCCAGCAAGTCTATCGTCCTGACGGAAGGCGATGGCCTGAAAACCGTACATATCAAGGTGCGGGATGACGTCGGCAACGAAACGGCTGCAGTCACAGCTTCTATCACGGTCAACACGGCAGTTCCGGTGGTCACGATCACTGGTCCCGACAAGACCAGGATCTCCAAAGTCTCCGGCTTCGATACCTGCGCGTTCTCCTTCGTGTCCGATGTGGACTTTGAGGAGTACACGGTGCGTGTCGTGCCGAGCACCAGCAGCCTACACGACGCCGGTACGCAGATTCCCACCACTGGCGGTTCCAGCAACACCAGCGGCACGGCTGGCGGCTACAAGAAGGCCACGGCGATTAACGTCACTATCAAGGGCGCCGATCTTGCGACGGCATCCTCCGGCGACGGCACGAAGATCATCAAGGTCTTTGTCAAAAACGCCGCCGGGACTTGGAGCGTGGCATAATGGCCGCGCCGGGACTGACGTTCACCATCACGGGAAATAAGATTTCGGCAGTCTCCGGGTACGATTCCATCACCGTTAAATTCTCGTCGGACATCGCGTATCAGGCATTCGAATGCCGCGCGACGAAAACCGGCGAGGACTGGGGGCGAGGGAAAGGGGCGCTCATTGCGTCCTTTTCCCAGACCCCTGCGGGGACGGAGCGAACCTTTGAGGTCTACGACGATTTTCTCTTGAGTGGTGACGGAGAATACAGAATTTCTCTATACGCACAGGGCGCGGACGGAAGCTGGAATGATAACTATGGTTTTGTTCCGTCCGGCACGACCAAGACCATGCTGACGGCAGACGGCAAGGAATTTCTCTGCATGAAGGAGTGATTTTATGGCAGACCAGTACAATAGCGCGCACACCGGCGCAGAGATCGATCAGGCGGTGTCTGACGTCCAGAACAACAAGACCGCATGGAGCAGTAAACCGCAACCCTCCTCCACCACCCCGAAAGCGCCGGGGACGGCGTCGGCTGGTTCGGAAAGCGCGTATGCCAGAGGGGATCATGTGCATCCG
>CAKUJA010000044.1 GCA_934661135.1 uncultured Oscillospiraceae bacterium | reverse complement strand
TATCCCCTGTGGACTTGCCGTCCGCAAACGGTTTTGACAAACCGTTCGCCGCCAGCAAGTTTGAAGATTAGACATAAGCAAATCCTCCGTATGATCTGAACCATACGGAGGATTTACTGTTTTATGACCACCCGGATATGTCCGGCGGGCGGTTTTCGGGACACATCTTAACTTTCTCCCGGGAACAGCGCTTCGATTGCGCACTCTGCCGCAGCCTGCTCCGCGCGCTTCTTGCTGCTGCCGACGCCGCGGCCAACCGTCTTGCCGTTCAGCAGCACCTCTACTTCAAAATGCTTGTCGTGGTCAGGGCCGGACTCGCCAGTCAGCTCATAGTGAATCTGCTGATCCTTCTTGCGCTGCACAAGCTCCTGAAATGCCGTCTTGTAGTCGAAGTTGCGCGGACGTCCCTTTGGGATGTTCGACAGAATCAGCCGGTCGATGATCTCCTTGGCCGCGTCAAAGCCGCCGTCCATATAGCTGGCCGCAATGACCGACTCCATCGCGTCGGAGACAATCGAGTCGCGCTTGCGCCCGCCGGACTGCTCCTCGCCATGCCCCAGCTTCAGATACGAGCCAAGCGCTATTGTCGCGGCCGCTTCGGCCAGATTGTGCTCACAGACGAGGTCAGCGCGGATGCGCGTCAGCTCGCCCTCGGGTTTGTCCGGGTAGTTGCGGTAGAGATAGTCCGCAACGACGAAGCCGAGAATCGAGTCGCCCAGAAATTCCAGCCGTTCATTGTCCGGGAGGTGCTTTTCCCGGTTTTCATTTGCGTAGGAGCTGTGCGTCAGTGCGTTTTCCAGCAGTGCCTTGTTGCTGAATGTATATCCAAGTCCTTCTTCAAGTTTCGTCGCCATGCTCCAGCTCCTTCGGTACTGCCATTTTCTCGATATTATCCTGAATGTCCTGTGTGAGGTTCGCTTCGACGGCGTTCACCGCCTGCCGCACCGCATGGTAAAATGCCAGCGCGTCCGACGAGCCGTGCGCCTTCACCACCGGCTTGCGCAGGCCGAGCAGCAGCGTCCCGCCCGTCTCGCGGTAGTCCATTTTCTTCTTGAACTCCTGGATACCGCCGCGGCACGCCAGCGCCGCCAGCTTCGTCAGGAGATTCTTCTTGAACATCTCCTTCATCATGCCGGACATGAACTTCGCCGTGCCCTCAATGCCCTTGAGCAGCACGTTGCCGGAAAAGCCGTCCGCCACAACCACGTCCGCGCCGCCGAGCGGCACGTCGCGCGCTTCAATGTTGCCTGTAAAATGGATGTACCCGGCGTCGCCCGCTTTTTTCAGCAGCGCATAAGCCGCCTTTTGCAGCTCGCCGCCCTTCGTGTCCTCCGCGCCGATGTTCAGCAGCGCCACGCGCGGCTGCTCCACGCCGAGCAGCTTCCGTGCGCAGTAGGCGCCCATAAACGCAAATTGCAGCAGAAATTCCGGCGTGCAGTCAGCCGTTGCGCCGCAGTCGATCAGCATCGCGCTGCCGGTCGCCGTCGGGATGACCGGCCCCATCGCCGCGCGGCGGATGCCCTTCACACGCCGCACCGTCAGCGTTGCTGCCGACAGCAGCGCCCCCGTCGACCCGGCGGACACAAACGCGTCCCCGCCGCCGTCGCGGAGCATCTGCAGGCCGACAACCATCGACGACTGCGGTCTTTTCTTCAGCACCGTGGCCGGGTCGTCGTGCATATCGACCACGTCCTCCGCATTTGCAATCTCCACGCCCTTCGGAAGCGTCTGGATATTATGGTCGCGCAGCGCCTTGAGAATCTCCTCTCCGCGCCCCACCAGCACAACCTCCGTGCCGAGCGCTTCCGCCGCGCGAATCGCGCCGAGCGCCGCAGCCGCAGGCGCGTTGTCGCCACCCATGGCGTCTACCAGAATTCGCATAGAATGCCTCCTTACTTCATCGCATCGATGACGGCCAGCGACCGCTGCGCGATCGCCAGATTCTTGTTTGCTTTCCCCTTGACCTTGTAGCCAAGCGGACTCATAATTCCAAAATTGACGTTCATCGGCTGGAACGTGCCGATGCTCGTATCCGAAATATAGAGCGCCAGCGCGCCGATGGCCGTCTCGCGCGGGAAGTCTGGCAGTGCTTCGCCGCGGAGCTTCGCTGCCATGGCCGCAGCCGCGAGATACCCAGACGCCGTCGACTCCACGTAACCCTCCACACCGGTCATCTGCCCGGCAAACGCGACCAGCGGGTCGCGCCGGTCGGCATAGTAGCGGTCGAGCAGGCGCGGACTGTCGAGGAATGTGTTGCGGTGCATCACGCCGTAGCGGACAAATTCCGCGTCATGCAGCGCGGGGATCATCGAAAAGACGCGCTTCTGTTCCGGGAACTTCAGGTGCGTCTGGAAGCCGACGATGTTGTAGATGCTGCCCTGCGCGTTGTCGCGCCGGAGCTGCACCACGGCATACGGCTCTTTCCCGGTTTTCGGGTCCTTCAGGCCGACCGGCTTCAGCGGGCCATAGCGCAGTGTGTCAAATCCGCGCCGCGCCATGACCTCGACGGGCATACAGCCCTCGAACACCTTTGCGTCCTCAAAGCCGTGCACCTCCGCTTCCTCGGCGTGGGTGAGCGCGTCGACGAACGCGGCATACTCATCGCGCTCCATCGAGCAGTTGACATAATCCGCTTCGCCGCGGTCGTACCGGGATGCAAACCACGCCCGCTCCATGTCGATCGACTCAAAGCTCACGAGCGGCGCCGCCGCGTCGAAAAAACTCATATACTCCGCGCCGCCGAAATAGCGCCGGATCGCCGCGCCGAGCGCGTCGCTCGTCAGCGGCCCGGTTGCAACGATAACCGGCCCCTGCGGAACCTCGGTCACCTCACCCTCGACCACGGTGATATTCGGGTGCGCCTTGACGCGCTCGGTCACCATGCCGGAAAAGCCGTAGCGGTCGACCGCCAGCGCGCCTCCGGCCTCCACACGGTTGGCCTCGGCGCAGCTTAAAATCAGGCTTCCGAGCCGCCGCAGTTCTTCCTTCAGCAGTCCGACCGCATTTTCCAGCCGGTCGCCGCGCAGCGAGTTGGAGCAGACCAGCTCCGCAAAGTCCGCGCAGTGGTGCGCGGGCGTCATCTTCTGCGGCTTCATCTCGTACAGCGTCACATGGATGCCGCGCTCGGCGAGCTGCCATGCCGCTTCACAGCCGGCCAGTCCCGCGCCGACAACGGTACATTCTAACTTCATTCCGTATCCTTTTTCGCCGTCTTTTTGGCGGCGGTTGTTTTTGTAGATGCCTTTTTCGCAACCGGTTTCTTGGCCGCCGTACTCTTCGCCGCTGGTTTCTTCGCCGCCGGCTTCTTTGCAGCAGGTTTCTTTTCCGCCGCAGCTTCGGCCTTTCCCGCTTTCTTCGCGGCAGATTTTGCCTTCTTTTCGCTCAGAATTTCCTGCTCGGCTTCGGCTGCCGCCTCAGCGTTGCTCTCAGCGGTGGCTTCCCCGGTGGACGACGCCTTGCGGCGGTAGCCGCGCTTGTCCTCCGGCAGGAAGTTCTCACACTCCGGGTTGATGCAGAACGGCTTCATCGCGCCGCGGCCGCTGCGCTTGAACATCGTCTGCCCGCAGACCGGGCAGTCCTGCTCGGTCGGCACGTCCCACGTCATAAAGCCGCACTCCGCACCGCGCTCGCACGCGTAATACGCGTAGCCGCGCTTCGACTTGCGCTTCAAAATCGCGCTGCCGCACTTCGGGCACCGCCCCGGCATTTTTTCGGTAATCGGCTTCGTGAACTTGCACTCCGGATACCCGGGGCAGGCGAGGAACTTACCGAAGCGGCTCGTTTTCACGACGAGGTTTCGCCCGCAAAGCTCGCACTTCTCGTCCGTCACCTCGTCGGGTACCTTCAGCCGCACGCCGTCGAGCGCCTGCTCGGCGTCCAGCATCTCCTGATGAAACACGCCGTAGAACTGCCGCAGCACTTCCTTCCAGAAAAGCTGCCCTTCCTCCACGCGGTCGAGCTGCTTTTCCATGTCCGCCGTGAACTCCACGTTGACAATATCCGAAAAGCGCTCCACCATCAAGCCGTTGACCACCTCGCCGAGCGGCGTCGGCGCCAGGCGCTTGTCGGTTTTCGAGACGTACTCGCGATCCTGAATGGTCGCAATGATCGCCGCATAGGTCGAAGGCCGGCCCACGCCCTTTTCCTCCATCGCGCGCACGAGCGTCGCTTCGGTATAGCGCGCGGGCGGCTGCGTGAAATGCTGCTGCGGGTCGTAGCTCGATGCCGTCAGGCTCTCGCCCTCCGTCAGATCCGGCAGCGGGGAGTCGAGCTTCTCCTGCTCGTCGTCGCGCCCCTCCTCATAGATGGCCGTGAAGCCGGAAAAGCGCATACTCTGGTGGCTTGCGCGCAGCAGGTGACGCCCGCAGCTCGTCTCAATTGCAGTTACATCATAGACGGCGCTCGCCATCTGCGAGGACAGGAAGCGGCTCCAGATGAGCTTATAGAGCCGGAACTGATCCTTCGTCAGGTCGTGCTCCACCATCTCCGGCGTCAGCTCCACGTGGCTGGGGCGGATGGCCTCATGCGCGTCCTGCGCGCCGGACTTCGGCTTGTAGCGCCGCGGACTGCCCGGATAGTAGGCCGCACCGTAGCGGCTTTTGATGACGTCCGCCGCCGCAGCCAGCGCTTCCTCCGAGATACGCAGCGAGTCGGTACGCATATATGTGATCAGGCCGACGGAGCCCTCGCCCGTGATCTCCACGCCCTCATAGAGCTGCTGCGCGATCATCATCGTGCGCCGCGGCGTCATATTGAGCTTGCGCGACGCCTCCTGCTGGAGCGTCGACGTGATGAACGGCGGCGCGGGATTCTTCTTCTTTTCGGTGTTTTTGATGCTCTCCACGCGGAACTGACCGGCCTTCAGTTCCGTCAAGACCGTATCCACGGCTTCGCGGTTCGGCAGCTCCTTTTTCTTCGGATCGCCGTAGTAGTGCGCCACAAAGCTGCCGGGATGCCCCACGCGGGCAAGCTCCACATCCAGCGACCAGTATTCCTGCGGCTGGAAGGCGCGGATCTCGTTTTCCCGGTCGACGACAAGCCGCGTCGCCACCGACTGCACACGGCCGGCCGACAGTCCCTTGCGAACCTTTTTCCAGAGCAGCGGACTGAGCTGATAACCCACAATGCGGTCGAGCACGCGGCGCGCCTGCTGCGCGTCGACGAGATTTTGGTCGATGGCGCGCGGCGTCTGAATCGCGCGGCGCACCACGTCGCGCGTAATTTCGTTGAACGTCACGCGGTACGTCTTGTCGTCCGGGATGTCCAGCAGATATTTCAGGTGCCACGAAATGGCTTCGCCCTCGCGGTCCGGGTCGGTTGCGAGATAGACGTTGGCGCTTTTCGCGGCGGTCTTTTGCAGATCGGAGATGATCTCCTCTTTCCCCTTGAGCGGAACATATTCCGGCTCAAAATCGTGCTCAATATCGACGCTCATGGTGCTTTTCTGCAAATCCCGCAGATGTCCCATGCTGGCCTTGACCGTAAAGTCCGGCCCCAGATATTTTCCAATGGTTTTCGCCTTCGACGGCGACTCCACAATTACCAAATTTGTCTTTGCGTTCGGCATACTGTTCGTTTACTCCAAATCTATGGCAGCGCCGCGGCGGAGCGTTCTCCGTATCCCTGCGGCATTGCCAGTTACTTTTTTGCCAGGGAAAACCGCTTCCCCGGCAGGCGCTCGATATACTGCTTGACTTCCAGCAGCGTGATCGCAGACAGCACCCGCCCGGCCGGAAGCTGTGCGCGGTCGATAATCTCGTCCATGTGCGCCGGCTGCCCCGAGAGCAGGCCGATCACGGTCTTTTCATCCGGGCTGAGACTGTCTGAAATTTCCTGTACGTCAATATAATCCCTGTTTTCCCGATTGTCAACGTCTTTTTTGTCGTCTTTTTTCGGGAAGCTCCGCTTTTCTGCCACTTTTGCCGCAGAAATCTCCCGCATCTGCCCGGGCGCCATCGTCATCGGGACGGCCTCCGGCTGGCGCGAAATCAGCTCCGGGTAGAGCTGCTCATACTCGCGCATCACGTCCCAGCCTTCTTCAATCAGCATTGCGCCGTCCTTCAAAAGCTGCAAATTTCCGGCGGACGTCGGCGTGCCGACATTGGCCGGCAGTGCAAACACATCGCGCCCCTGCTCGAGCGCGCGGGCGGCGGTAATCAGCGCGCCGCTCTTTTTCGGCGCCTCCACAACCACCACACCGAGCGAAAGGCCGCTCAGAATGCGGTTGCGCACTGGAAAATGGTCGCCCAGCGCAGGCGTACCCGGCGGATACTCGCTGAGCAGACAGCCGTGATAACGAATATCCTCAAACAGTCCACGGTTTTTCGCCGGATAGACGATGTCCACGCCGCAGCCGAGCACCGCCACCACCGGCCGTCCGGCGGTCAGCGCGCCGGTCAGACACATCGTATCGATGCCGTCCGCGCCGCCCGAGACCACAATTGCGCCGAGCCTTGCGAGCTGGTAGCCGAGCGTCTTTGCCTGCTGCATCCCGTAGAGCGAAGCCTTTCGTGTGCCGACCATGGCGATGACCGGCTCCGCGTCAAAATCTGGCAGCGTTCCCTGATAGTAGAGCAGCAGCGGCGGATCGTCGATGTTCCGCAGCCGGCCGGGGTAGGCCGCGTCCTGCCAGGTGAGGATGTGGATGCTCTTGCGGTGGCATTCGGACAGAATGCGCCGCGGCTCGCTCAAATCCTTCTCCGCAAGCGGCTGCGGGTCGCGCACGCCCTCAATCGCGCGGCAGGCCTCCGCGTCGGCGTAAAACGCCGCCTCCGGCGACCCGAAGTGCCGCAGCACCGCGTGCATTCCCTGATTGCCCAGCCCACGCCGGGTCGTCAGCCACAGCCAATATTCCAGCACTGACCCTCAGTCCCTTCTCTCTATCTTTTGGGCACGTTCTGAATCTGCTCTTTTGGGAAAAACACATCCATCAGCAAAAGAGTTTGCCGAAAGGCGCAAATCTGCCCGTTTATTTCTTCTGTCTCAAATGATCGATTGTCAGCGTTTCATTTGCCACATCACAATGGTTGCAGCAACGGCCGCATTCAGCGACTCGCAGTGGCTCTGCATCGGGATGATGATCGTGCCGTCCGCCGCGTCCAGCAGCTCCCGGCAGATCCCCTGTCCCTCCGAGCCGATAATAACCGCAGTCTGCGCAAGCGTCTCCTCGCGCAGGTCATGCGCGTCATCCCGCAGCGCAGTCGCCAGCAGCCGCACACCGCCGCTGCGCGCCGCCTGCACCGCTTCCTCCCGCGTCATGCAAACCGGCACGGCGCGGAACGCCGCGCCCATCGACGCACGCACCACCTTCGGGTTCCACACGTCGGCGCATCCCGGCAGCAGTACCACCGGCACGGCCAGCGCATCCGCCGTCCGCAGGATGGTTCCCAGATTGCCGGGGTCCTGCACGCCGTCCAGCAGCAGCGTCCCGGGGACGATCTCTGCCCTCGGCGGCTGCGGCGTCCTGCAAAGGAAAATTGCGCCCTGCGGCGCGTCCATCTGCGAGACGCTCGCCATCACATCGCGCGGTACGCGCACCACGCGGACATCCTCGGCCAACGGGCACAGCTCCACGTCCTCCGCCGCGATGACCGTATGCAGTCCCGGCACCCACTGCGTCGCTTCGGCAAGCAGCTTTGTGCCGTCCGCCGCAAACTCGCCGCATTTTTCCCGGTACGACCGGGAGCTCAGCAGCTTTTTCGTGTGCTGAAGCAGCGGATTCCGCCGGCTGGCGATGAATTCCTCTCTCATCCGCGCAGCCTCGTCAGTTTGTCGTTTGCGCCGACCGCCACCAGCACGCAGCCCTCCGGCAACGGCGCATCAACCGCCGGAACGACGTTGATTTGTCCGTTTTCACGGATTGCGATGATATTGACGCCGTACTTGGCGCGGATATTCAGCTCCCGCAGACTCTTGCCCTTCCACACATCCGGGAGCTGCACCTCGGCAATGCCGTATTGGTCGGAAAGCTCAATAAAATCCAGAATGCTCGACGACGTCACCGCCTGCGCCAGCTTCACGCCGGCCTCCCGCTCCGGGATCACGACCTTATCCGCGCCGACCTTTTCCAGCGCGCGCTTCTGTGTGTCGCCCTCGGCCTTGCAGATCACCTGCGGCACGCCAAGCTCTTTCAGGTTCATCGTAATGACGATGCTCGCGGCCAGATCAGAGCCGGTCGCCACCACAGCGCAGTCGTAGTTGCGCACCGCAAGCGACCGCAGCACTTCCTCGTCGCGCGCGTCGGCTACTACGGCGTATGTCACGCGCGACTCCATGCGCTGCACGCGCTCCGCGTTATTGTCCACAACCAGCACCTCGTTGCCAAGCGCATAGAGCCGCTCGGCAACCGCCGTACCAAACCGGCCGAGGCCGATCACTGCATAGGTTTTCTTCATACGAACCTCCTTCGGGTCTATCCTACCCGATCATCACGCGGGTCTGCGCATATGCAATGCGCTCCTCCGCACGGTTTGCCATCATAAATCCGACGCTGATCGTCATAATGCCGACGCGTCCGAAGAACATAAATACAATCAATATCAGGCACGACGCCGTGCTCAGCGTCGCCGTAATCCCCGTCGTCAGTCCCACGGTGCAGAGCGCTGAGAGCGTTTCAAAAATGGCGTTGTCAAAGCTCACGCCATCGATCACGGAGAGCGCCCCCGCACCACAGGCGCCCAGCAGCAGCACCAGCAGCGCAACGGCTGCCGCATTGGAAACCGCGCTTGCCGCAATGCTGCGCTTAAATGCCGTAACGTGCGACCGCCCTCTTGCCGTACCGATTGCCGCAAGCACCAGCACGCCTACCGTAACGGTTTTCACGCCACCCGCAGTCGAGCCGCTCGATCCGCCGATAAACATCAGCACATCGCAGAGCGCTTTTGTCACGTCGCGCATGGCGTTCTGATCAAAGCTGGCAAAGCCGGCCGTGCGCAGCGTAACAGACTGAAAAGTTGCCGCAAGCAGCTTTCCACCCGCAGGAAGGCTGCCAATCGTGCCTGGATTGTTCCATTCCAGCAGCGCGATCAGCGCCGCACCGCCCACAATCAGGCCAAGCGAAATCGACACAACCAGCCGGGAATAGACGCTCAGGCGGGAGAACTTGCGGTTTTTCCGCAAGTCGCCCCAAACCGCAAACCCCAGTCCGCCGATCACAATCAGCGCCATAAGCGTGAGGTTCACAACCGGATCGTCCACGTAGCGGCAAACGCTGCCGCCATAGCTAAGCTCCCCCAGTACGTCGAATCCCGCGTTGCAATAGGCCGAAACTGCGTGGAATACTCCGTACCACACCGCGCGGCCAACGCCGTATACCGGCCAGAAGCGCAGCATCAGAATCAGCGCGCCCACGCCCTCGACTGCCAGCGTTCCCAGCAGCACATTGCGCACAAGGCCAACTACGCCGCTGATCTGGTCGAGACTGAGCGCCTGCGCGATCACAAGCCGCTGCCGCAGGCCGATTTTCCGCCGCAGCGCGAAGAAAAAGATGGAAGCGACGGTCATAAAGCCAAGGCCGCCGATCTGAATCAGCAGCAAAATCACAGCCTGTCCGAACGGACTCCAATAGCTTCCGGTATCCACACGGATCAGTCCCGTCACACAGGTGGCGGATGTCGCCGTGAACAGGCTCGTCAAAAACGAGGTCGGCTCGCCAAAACGAGACGCCGCCGGCAGGCAAAGCAGACCCGCGCCGGCCAGAACCAACGCCAAAAACACCAGAACGATAATCTGCGGCGGGCGCATTTTGCGCATTTGCTGCCGAACGCCCTGGAACAGAACTTGCAGACTCAAGAGGGTCCCTCCCATGGGGTTTAAGATTCTACTATAATATATGTATCTTTTTCCATTTGTCAAGCCATGATCGCGCAGGATGTCCTTTTCCGGCAGATCTCTTGATAATTTATAAACATAGTGGTATACTGGGTTTATCGCATCAGTTGACAAAGGAGATGCCATATGCTGATTTCCACAAAGGGACGCTACGCCCTGCGCATTATGCTGGATCTTGCCCAGCAGGAACCCGGCTGCTATATCCCGCTCCCGGCCATCGCGGAGCGGCAGGAAGCGTCGGAAAAATATCTGGAGAGCATCATCGCCGTACTCTCGAAGGCCGGTTTGGTAGAGGGACAGCGCGGAAAAGGCGGCGGCTACCGCCTGGCGCGGAAGGCTTGTGAGTATTCCGTCGGCGAGATTTTGCGGCTGGCCGAGGGATCGCTCGCGCCGGTATCGTGTCTGGAGGCGGGCGTCGCGCCCTGCCCAAAGGCAGGATCGTGCCGGACGCTGCCGGTCTGGGAGAAGCTCGAAAGCCTGATCTGCGGCTATCTTGACGAGGTGACGCTGACCAGCCTGCTCGAAGGCACCGAGGAAACCGGCGGCTGCCCGACCACCAAAAAGTAAATATTTTATGTCGAAGCAATAAACCTATTGACAAAGTAGGTTTTTGTGCTATGATAAACCCATAAAAAAACTATGTTTTCCCAGAGGAGGTTATCCGAATGTTTGTTTATGCGGACAATGCAGCCACCACAAAGCCGAGTCAAGTCGCGCTCGACGCAATGCTGCCATGTCTGACGGATGTTTACGGCAACCCGTCCAGCCTGCACTCTGTCGGCCAGAAGGCCGCGGAAACACTGCTGGCTGCGCGCGAAACCGTTGCCAAGTGCATCGGCTGCCAGCCGCGTGAGGTTTACTTCACGTCCGGCGGCAGCGAAGCCGATAATCAGGCGCTCGTCTCCGCCGCACGTCTCGGCGCGAAGAAGGGCAAAAAGCACATCATCTCTACCGCGTTTGAGCACCACGCTGTGCTGCACACGCTGAAGAAGCTCGAAAAAGAGGGGTTTGAAGTCGAGCTCCTGCCGGTCGGCGAGATCGGCACCGTCACCGCGGAGCAGGTCAAGGCGGCCATCCGCCCGGACACCTGCCTTGTAACGATCATGTACGCCAACAACGAGATCGGCTCCATTCTGCCGATTGCAGAGATCGGCGCGGTCTGCAAGGAGGCGGGCGTGCTGTTCCACACCGACGCTGTTCAGGCTGCCGGTCATCTGCACATCAACGTCAAAGAGCAGAACATCGATATGCTCTCCCTCTCCGGCCATAAGTTCCACGGTCCGAAGGGCGTCGGCGTCCTCTACGCACGGCAGGGTATTATTCTGACCAATATTATCGAGGGCGGCGCACAGGAGCGCGGCAAGCGCGCCGGCACCGAGAACATCCCCGGTATCGTCGGCATGGCTGCGGCGCTTCAGGATATGTGCAGCCACATCGACGAAAACGCCGCCAAGGTCGGCGCGCTGCGGGACAAGCTGATTGCGGGTCTTTCCAAAATTCCGCACAGCATTCTCAACGGCGATCCGGTCAACCGTCTGCCCGGCAACGTCAACTTCTGCTTTGAGGGCATTGAGGGCGAGAGCCTGCTGCTTCTGCTCGACGACAAGGGCATTTGCGCCAGCTCCGGTAGTGCCTGCACCTCCGGTTCCCTTGATCCGAGCCATGTTCTGCTGGCCATTGGCCGGCCGCATGAGGTCGCGCACGGTTCGCTGCGCCTGAGTCTCAGCGAGTGGAACACCGAGGAAGAAGTGGACTATATGCTGCAAGCCATCCCCGAGGTTGTGGAATATCTGCGCGGGATGTCCCCGGTCTGGCAGGATCTTGTCAATGGCAAGCGCAGCTTTGTGCTGGCGTAAGGCAGCGGCGCATCATCGAAAGGAGTGCTGAATTATGGCATTATATACAGAAACCGTTATGGATCATTTCCGCAATCCCCGCAACGTCGGTGAGCTTCCCGACGCGAACGGCATTGGCCAGGTCGGCAACGCCAAATGCGGCGATATTATGAAGATGTACCTCAAAATCAAGGACGACCGCATCGAGGACGTCAAGTTTGAGACCTTTGGCTGCGGCAGCGCCATCGCCTCGTCCTCGATTGCAACCGAGATGATTAAGGGCAAAACTGTGGAAGAAGCACTGGCGCTGACGAACAAGGAGGTTGTCGACGCTCTGGGCGGACTGCCCGCGCACAAGCTGCACTGCTCCGTGCTGGCCGAGGAAGCCGTCAAGTCCGCTGTGCAGGACTACTATGAGCGCAACAACATTCCCTATGACAAGTCGAAGTTCCCCAAACAGGAGGACTGCGAGTCCTGCCGGATGGTCTGATGCTGTAAAGTGGCCGCTGAATCAAGCATCTGCAGTTCTCGGCAGACGCAATTGTGCGATGCTTCCTTAGTGTATCTCTGAAAACTCCCAACGCGCCCGGACAGCAAATCTTCTCGCACTGCGCCGCGTCATTTTTCCTTGAAATACGTCAGTATTCCTGTGGAAAAATGTCTTGCTCAACACAAAAATTCCTCGCGGCCGGTTGCTTCGCCGGTTTTCAGATACACCCTAGAAACCCCCCGGACGTTTCAGACAGAAACGTCCGGGGGTTCAGCGTGTCGAAAAAGTCTTTTCGCCCCGCTGCCCGTCCAGTTTTTCAAACTTAAAAAGTTTGAAAAACTGCTTGATTGAACGCGAAGGGGGCTCTTTGCCCCCTTCACCCTTCCCCCGCTACTCTGTCGCAGAACTGCATTTCATAGTTTCTCAACAGTCTCAAACCCCGGACGTTTCAGACAGAAACGTCCGGGGTTTGTTATTGTTCTTCAAGTTCCTTGAGATCGGTCTTGCCGAAATACTGATAGAGGTGCTGCAAGAACTGCGTCTCTGTCGGCGTCAGCGGATCGCCGCGACGTTTGATCCAGATCAGCTCCGACTCGCTGTCGCTCGCCTCCGGCACTGGCAGCACACGGATGCGCGGATCGCGGAAGCAGCCGGTTGCCCACTTGGCAATATAGAGAACCGCTTCGGTCTCCAGCAGAAATTTTTCGCACGCACTGACGGAGTTAAAGAAGATCGCCTTATCCATATTGAAGTGATTGTCCTTGTTATCCACAAAAAGACCCTGTGTGGCGGCTTCTTCCATATCCAGCACCACCTGCGGACACTGCTCCACCTCGGAAAAGCGCAGGCTCTTGCGGTGGTAATACGGGGAATAGGGTCCAAGGCAGACATAGACGCCCGCAGCATCGAGCGAATGGATGCTCAGCCGCTTGGCTTCCGTATTCCAGAGGTAGCTCTTGGCATCTGTGCTGCTGCGCACCAGCAGACCGATGTCCGCCTTGCCGTCGAGCACCATGCGCGTGACGTCGTTGCGGTCGGTCTCCACAAGATTATAGTGCAGGCTGCGCTCCTGATTTTGGAGGTAGGTCTTTAGCACAAGATCATGCACAAAGTCAAGCTGCTGCGTCGCAATGAACAGTTGGGAGCGTCCGGCACCGCCGTGGCCGGAGAAATTGCTTTGCAGCGCGCTCGCCGCCGTGACAACGCTGCGAGCGTAGTGCAGAAAGCTCTTGCCCTCAATCGTCAGCTCCACGCCGCGCGGCTTGCGCAGCAAAAGCTGCACATCGAACTCCTCCTCCAGGCTCCCGATTGCCTTTGTCAGGCTCGGCTGACTAATATATAGCTCCTGCGCCGCTTTCGAGATGGAGCCGCATTCGGCAATTTTTATCAAATACTCCAATTGTTTTATTTTCACAGTGCACACCGCCTCTGTTTTGAGTCCTTTTTTCGTCATCTTTACTATATACGCCCGGTTGTTTTTTGTCAATGTGCAATGCCATGCCTTTAAGCTATATCTTCCAGATAGAATATCCGTATTTGTCACTTTGCGTAATTAGTGATAAACTGCAATTACAGACGTTAAGTCCCAGATATTTTGTGCAATAAGTGCAAAAATATCAATTCAAAGGAACCCCACGCATCAGCACGTTATTTCAAGAAAGTAATAGCAGAACGACGAAGGAGGAAATTTGAAATGGCAGAATTCTATGACATCTATCCGAAGGATCGTTGGAAGGATCCGTCTTACCGACTGATGGACAAATTCTCCCTGAAGGGCAAAAAAGGGTTCGTCACCGGCGGTGGCGGCGGCATCGGCCGCAACGTCGCGGCTGCGTGGGCAGAAGCCGGCGCAGATGTCGCTCTGGTCGACATCCCCGCTTCCAAGGAGCGTCTTGAGCCGCTCTGCAAAGAGATGTCTGAGCGCTATGGCGTCAAGATCATTCCGCTGTACTGCGACGTGTCTGACAAGGCACAGGTTGATAAGCTCGAGGAGGATCTCGTCCGTGAGCTTGGCACTGTTGACATCGCGCACATCAACGCAGGCGTCTGCCTGCCCGGTGACGACGTTGACGTTCCCTGGGAAACCTGGAAAAAGGTCATCGACATCGACCTCAACGGCGCGTTCCTGACCGCGCAGGTTGCACAGCACATCATGCGCAAGCACAACCACGGCGGCTCGATCATCATGACGTCCTCCCTGTCCGGCTACAACGCAAACTTCATTGGCGGCGGCCCGTCTCCGGTCTGCACCTATGGCACCGCGAAGGCCGGCATCTCCCAGATGGCACGCTACATGGCTGCGGGTCTTGCACCCTACGGCATCCGCGTGAACACCATCTCCCCGGGCTACATCTGGTCCGGCATCCACGAAGGCGTGATGGACAAGACCGGGCATGATATGTGTCTCGAGGTTGTCCCCATCAAGCGCTTCGGTACCACTGACGAGCTTCAGGGCGTGCTGCTCTTCCTCGCCAGCGACGCATCCTCCTACGTGACCGGCATCAATATCCCCGTTGACGGCGGATATTCGATCTATTAAACACAAAAGAAAGGACGGCTTTCAAAACATGGCCAAAGTTTACATTGAAAATGTGCGGGATCTGGTCGTAAAGGCCGGCGAGATCCGTGAGAAGCTCGCTCTGGCAACCCGTCGCATCGGCAACGTCCACATCGGCGGTCCGATGTCCGCGGCTGACGTGACCACCGCGATCTACTACAAATATATGGGGTTCGATCCTGACAACCTGGACGATCCGAACCGCGATCGCTTTATCCTCAGCAAGGGTCACAACGGCATCCTGCTGTTCACGATCTTCTGCGACATGGGTATGTATGACTGGGATCTGCTGCTCGATACCTACAACACCATCGGTCATCCGTTCGGCGCACACCCGAATCACAAGCGTGTCAAGGGCATCGAAGTCTCCACCGGTTCTCTGGGTCATGGCCTGTCCTGGTGCTGCGGCATTGGCCACGCCAACCGCGGCCGTGGGATCAAGTCCCGCATCTGGACGCTGCTGGGCGACGGCGAGATGGAGGAAGGCTCCAACTGGGAAGCCATCCTGTACGCTGCTTCTCATAACCTCGACAATATCGTCGCGGTTGTCGACTTCAACCACGCTTCTGCGGCCTATGAGACCAACCAGAACGAGCGTTGGGGCGAAAAGGGCGGTCCGGAAGGAATGGCAGACTGCTTCCGTGCGTTCGGCTGGAACGCAACCGTCATCGACGGCACCGACATGAAGGAAATCGACAAGACGCTCTCCTCGCTGCCTGAGGTCACCCTCAACGGCAAGCCCAACGCGATCATCTGCAACACCACGAAGGGTCAGGGCGTCAGCTTCATGATGGAGCGTCCGTGCGCATGGCACATCGGCGGCTTCGACGATGAGAAGCTGGCTGAGGCCGAAAAGGACATTAAGGAATATACTGCGAAAAAACTGGCGGAGGTGTAACAATGGGTGGATTTACATTTTGCTGCGGTGACATGGGTCCCGTGATGGAGGCCAAGGGCACCGTTACCAACGAAATTCTGGAAATGATTGAGGACGATCCCAGAGTATGCTATATCAATGCTGACGGCACCGGCCGCGGCGGCCGCGTCCAGCAGGCACAGCTCCGTTATCCGGATCGTATTCTGGACGTCGGTATTCAGGAAATGAACATGGTCACCATCGCGGCCGGCCTTGCAAAGGAAGGCTTCCTGCCCTATGTGCAGACGTTTGGCCCGTTCCTCTGCGTCCGCGCGCTTGACCAGATTCACAATGACGTCGCTTATAACGACTATCCCGTCCGTCTCATCGGCACCCACGCCGGTCTTTCCTCGGGATATGGCCCCACGCACAACACCATCATTGAGTTCGGCGTTATGAACGCTCTGCCGAACATGACCATGGTTGCTCCGTGCGACGCTGAACAGTGCAAGAAGCTGCTCCGCAAGTCCCTGAACTACCCGAAACCCATCTACATCCGTATCCCGCGTGGCGAAGAGCCGCTGGTCTACTCCGCAGATCATGACTACGACTACGAGATCGGCAAGGCAATCGTGATTCAGGAAGGCACCGACCTGAACTTCATCGCCACCGGCATGGGCGTTTACAACTGCGTTCAGGCTGCCCGTCAGCTTGAGGAGAAGGGTTACAGCGTTGGTGTCATCGATATGCACACCATCAAGCCGGTCGACAAGGCCGCGATTGTGCACGCTGCCAAGTCCAGCGGCAACATCATCACCGTGGAAGACCACAACATTCTCGGCGGTTTGGGCAGCATCGTTGCCGACACCCTGCTCGAGGCCGGTGTGTTTGCCAAGCTGAAGAAGATCGGCGTTCCCGACAAGTTCATCGAGTTCGGCTATCCGGAAGAAATCTATCCGGCGCTCGGCATGGACGTCAACGGCATCGTCAAGACCGCACTGGAAGTTCTGTAAATACATTGTTTTGTTCCGGGGGCGGCGCACCCGCGTCGCCCCGGCGCAGAAAACCTGGCGTTTCACCGGGCGTCATCAGGCGTCCAAGCTGCGCTTAAATGGAAAGAGAAAGGAATAAGGCCTATGAAACAGTTGTTCATTACGTCGGTTCGTGATTTTGAGAAAAACACGATGGGTACTGTCGAAGCACGCGAAGTGCCGGTGCCCGAGCCCGCCGATGACGAGGTTCGCATTAAGATCATCTACTCCTCGATCTGCGGTTCCGACACGCACACCCTGACCGGTCACCTTGGCGAATTTGAAGAAGGCACCAAGGCAATGCTCCCGATGACCTTTGGCCACGAGCTGTCCGGTGTGATTGACAAGGTTGGCCCGAAGGCAGAGGCGCTCGGCTATCACGTCGGCGACAAGGTCATTGCCAACTATGCCAAGTATTGCTACGCTTGCGAAAACTGCCGCAGCGGGCACGAAAACCTGTGCTCCAATGTCCAGTTCTGCATGAACGGCTTTGCCGAATATGCGGTCTATCATGTCACGCAGGTTCATAAGCTCCCCGAAAACTACGATCTGGAGACTGCCGCTCTGATCGAGCCGCTGACCATCGCGTTGGCCGCTGCCGAGCAGGCGCACATCTCCTATGGCAAATCCGTCGCCATCATGGGCGCGGGCGGCATCGGCCTGATGCTCGTTCAGCTCGCTCGTCTGGCCGGTGCTTCCTGTGTCACCGTCTTTGACCTCGTCGAGGAGAAGTGCGAACTGGCCAAGCAGCTCGGCGCAGACTACGCGTTCGACCCGCGCAAGGAAGGCGCCATCGACGAGGCCATCAAGGCTGCCGGCGGTCTGTATGACTGCGTGCTCGAAGGCACCGGCGTCGTTTCCTCTGCGGAGACTGCGCTCAAGCTGCTCGCCCGTAACGGCGACGGCGTGTACTTCGCCATGTACGGCAAAGATCCGTATCTGCAGGTCAACCTGCACACGGACTTCTACTGGGATCAGAAGCATCTGCACGGCGTAATCATGGGCGCCGGCCTGTTCCCCAAGGCCATTAAACTCGCTCCGCGTGTCAACCTCAAGGCGCTGATCCAGAAGGAGCATCCGCTGAGCCGTTATCAGGACGCTTTTGCCGACCTCTACACCAAGAAGTACGCCAAGATCGTCATCAAGATGGACGAATAATTGGCGATCCCGTAACCTCCGCTATGCGTTTTCGGACACATGGCGGAGCGCACGGATACCGCGCAGACGCCACCGCGCAATCGTGCGGCGCTGTCTCAACTTTCCCTCAGCACTTCCCAAGCTGAATTCAGAGAAAGAAAGGAGTAGTATGGCACTCTAAGCCATACAGACGAAATTATGTCGAAAGAAACCGTTTCCGCAGCCGCGTCTGAGGAAAAAACTTATTACCACGGCGGCAAAGCCGTAGCAAGAAAGTTTGCCTTCGCGTCCGGTGAACTCGTTTACAACCTGCCTTGGATGCTGGTCAGCTCGTATCTGGCCTTCTTCATGACCGACATCGCTCTCATTCCTGCAAGCGCTGTCTCCATTCTATTCCTTGTCTGCCGTGTCTGGGACGCCATCAATGACCCGATGATCGGCTCACTGGCTGACCGCACCGATACCAAGATGGGCCGCTATCGCCCGTGGATGCTCGGCGGCGCAGTCTGCCTGATTCCGCTGGTCGTCCTGCTGTTCTGGGCGCATCCGGACTGGAGCGTCGGCGCCCGTACCGCTTACGGCTGCATTCTCTACTTCATCACGGTTATTGCTTCCACTTCGTGGAACATTCCGTTCTCCGCGCTGAACGGCGTTATTTCCCCGTATCCGCGTGAGAGAGCTTCCTTCTCCAGCTATCGTATCTTCATCTCCTCGATCGCCTGCTCCATCGCTACGGCTCTGTTCATCCCGTTCGTCACCAAGTTCTCCGGTGCCGAGGGCAACTCCGTCCGCGGCTACCTGCTGGCAGCGCTCGTGATCTGCTGCATGGCGATTCCGTTCGTCTTTACGTCTATCCTTGGCACCAAGGAAGTCGTCAAGGCTCCCCCCCAGCAGAAGCAGAAGTTCCATGCCAAGGAGATGGCAGCCTGCTTCACCAAGAACGCTCCCCTGCTCATCGTGTGCTTCGCTTTCCTTGTCTACGGCTTCCTGAACTATGGCCGTATGACCGTCGGTATGTACTACTTCACCTACGTTTGGGGCGACACCAGCCTGTTCACGCTGTATGCAACCGTC
>CAKUJA010000043.1 GCA_934661135.1 uncultured Oscillospiraceae bacterium | reverse complement strand
TCTTTCTCCAAAAGAGAAAGAAAAGAATGGGGGGCGCAAAACGTTCTGGCAGAGAAAGAAAAGAATGGGTTCAAAAAAGCGTTTCTTCGGGCATGGAGGAAACCGGAAGAAGCGGGCGGACAGAGTCGTCCGCCCCTACGGGTGCGGCGGAAAATCGAGGGTTGTACCGATGCACTGAAACTGCTCCCAGACCCTCATCTGTCTGCTTCGCAGACACCTTCCCCGGAGGGGAAGGCAACCCGCTGCGGCGGGGACGGGCGGACAGTACCCGCAAGGGGTATGCCGCATCCGTAAAGCTCCTTCGTCGCTAACGGCTGCGCAAAGTCGTCCGCCCATACAAGGTGCGGCGGAAGATCGGAGGTTGTACCGATGTGTTGCAACTGCTCCCGGACCCTCATCCGTCTGCTTCGCAGACACCTTCCCCGGCGGGGAAGGCAATCCGCTGCGGCGGGGACGGACAGGGGGTGGCTGTCCATATGAGTTTGGGCAGAAAAACCGCCCGGAGGGTAGCTCCGGGCGGGAAAACGCATGGAAACGGATTACTTATTTTTCATCACGGCGCGCATACGAGCCGAGTGGTCGAGGATGCGCTTGCGGATGCGAAGGCTCTTGGGCGTGACCTCAAGCAGCTCGTCATCGGCGAGGTACTCCAAGCACTGCTCAAGCGAGAGCACCTTGGGCGGCGCGAGACGGATGGCGTCATCGCTGCCGGCCGCGCGCATATTGGTGAGCTGCTTCTTCTTGCAGACGTTGACGGACATATCCTCGTTGCGGTTGCAGATGCCGACGACCATACCGGCGTAGACCTCGACGCCCGGGGCGATAAAGAGCGTGCCGCGATCCTGCACGTTGCCAAGGCCGTAGGCACAGGCTTCACCGGTTTCAAACGCGACGAGCGAACCGGTCAGACGGCGCTCGATGTCGCCCTTGACGGGTGCATAGGAGTCGAGCACGGAGGCCATGATGCCCTCGCCGCGGGTGTCGGTGAGGAATTCATTGCGGTATCCGAACAGGCCGCGCGTCGGCACGAGGAACTCCAGACGCATCCGGCTGCCGACCGGGGTCATCGTGACAAGTTCGCCCTTGCGCTGGGAGATCTTGTCGATGACGGCGCCGACAGAGTTTTCGGGGACGTCGGCAACCATGCGCTCGATCGGCTCGCAGAGCTTGCCGTCGACCATCTTATTCAGGACGTGCGGCGTGGAAACCTGGAACTCGTAGCCTTCGCGTCGCATTGTCTCGATGAGGATCGACAGGTGCATTTCGCCGCGGCCGGCGACGTTGAACGAGTCGGTGCCGACCTCGGTGACGTGCAGGGAGACGTCTTTGAGCAGTTCGCGGTTCAGACGGTCGCGCAGGTTGCGGGAGGTGACGTATTTTCCCTCGCGGCCGGCGAACGGAGAATCGTTGATGGAGAAGGTCATCTCGATCGTCGGATCGGAGATCTTGACGAACGGGAGCGGCTGGATTTCATCGGCAACGCAGAGCGTGCGGCCGATGGTGATGTCGGAGATGCCGGAGAAGGCGACGATCTCGCCCGCGGATGCCTCCTGAATCGGACTGCGGCCAAGGCCGGTATACTCATAGAGCGCGACGATTTTGGCTTTTTCCTTCATCTCGGGGTCGTGGTAATCGCAGACGATGACCTCCTGGTTCTGATGCACCTTGCCGCGCTCAATGCGGCCGATACCGATACGGCCGACGAACTCGTTGTAGTCGATAGAGGAAACGAGAAGCTGGAGGTTGCCGTTCTCGTCGCCCTTGGGCGGGTCGATATAGTTGACAATGGTCTCGAACAGTGGGACAAGGTCGGTTCCCTTTTCGTCGGGCGTGTAGGAGGAGGTGCCCTCGCGCGCAGAGCAGAAGATCGTCGGGGATTCAAACTGCTCGTCGGTGGCGTTCAGGTCGAGCAGCAGCTCGAGCACCTCGTCGATGACCTCGTGGACGCGGGCGTCCGGACGGTCGATCTTATTGACAACGACAATGACTTTATGGCCAAGTTCGAGCGCCTTTTGCAGCACGAAGCGCGTCTGCGGCATGGGGCCTTCGGCGGCGTCGACGAGCAGAAGGACGCCGTCGACCATTTTCAGAATGCGCTCAACCTCGCCGGAGAAGTCGGCATGACCCGGGGTGTCGACGATGTTGATTTTATAGTCTTTATAGTGGACTGCGGTGTTTTTGGCGAGGATGGTGATACCGCGTTCCCGTTCGAGATCGCCGGAGTCCATCACGCGCTCCACCACGGCCTGATTTTCACGATAGACGCCGCCCTGCTTCAGCATTTGATCCACAAGCGTGGTTTTGCCGTGGTCAACGTGGGCAATGATGGCGATATTTCTAAGTTTATCCTGCGTCATAACGGGACGCCCCTTTCGTCTTGTAAAATCTCAACAAATTGGTATTTTACCATAGCAAACGGGAAAACACAAGGGTTTTACAAACTTTTTTCTTGTGTTTTGGAGAGACGTTGCGCCCCCATTCTTTTCTTTCTCCAAAAGAGAAAGAAAAGAATGGGGGCGCAAAACTTTCTGGCAGAAAAAGAAAAGAACGGGTTCAAAAAATATGCCATTCGGGGCGGGGGGAAGACATGGGGGCGCAGCGGAAGGAAAGAAAGCTGCCCGCGGCCGGGAGGTCGCGGGCAGAGGATCAGCGGTGGGTGCCGAGGAAGAAGATGGACACGACGCCGGGGCCGGTATGGGCACCGATGACGGGGCCGACATAGTTGATGATGACGGTTTTGGCGCCGGTTTTTTCGCGGATGAGGTTGGCGGTATACTCTGCGTCGTCGAGGCAGTCGCCGTGGCAGATGAACACGGTCTGCGTTTCCGGCTCGACGGCGGTTTCGACCATCTGAGCTACGAGCGCCTGAAGCGACGCTTTACGGCCGCGCGCTTTGCTGACCGGGATGAGGTGACCCGCGTCGTCCATGTGCATGACGGGCTTGATCTGGAGCATGGTGCCGAACAGAGCGGCAGTGGCCGAGACGCGGCCGCCGCGCTTGAGGTGCATCAGGTCGTTGACCGTGAACCAGTGGCACAGGTGCGGACGGGTTTCGAGCAGATAGTTGTAGGTTTCCTCGAGCGTGGCACCGGACTGCTGTTTTTTGGCGGCGAGGTAGACGTAGAGACCTTCGCCGAGGGAGGCGCCGAGGGAGTCGATGGTCAGAATTTTGCGGTCGGGGTATTTTTCACGCAGCTCCTCCGCGGCGATGCAGCCGGACTGATAGGTGGCGCTCAGACCGGAGGAGAAGCCGACGTAGAGGATGTCCAGTCCGGCAGCAAGGGACTGCTCCATGACGGCGGAAAATTCCTCGGGGTTGACAGCGCTGGTGGTGCCCTGTGAGCCGGCGCGGAGCTTGGCAAAGAACTCGGGGAAGCCAATTTCACGGCCGTCGAGGTAGTTGCGGTAGGTTTTGCCGTCTATGGTCACGTGCAGCGGGATTACCTGAAGGTCGAGCTCGTCGGCAAGGGACTGCGGAAGATCGCAGGAAGAATCGGTGAAGATCTGGAATGTTTTTGTCATGGGAACCTCCTGTATGTGAATTGCATTCATTGCACCGTATTATACAAAATGTTCGGGGACAAATCCAGAAAAATGCGGGAATTTTGGCTCTACGTCTGAAATAGAAGATTCTACTGTCAGTAGAATCGGCTGAATTTTGCGAAAAAGAGGGAAATTCTGAAATCTTTCTTAGTGGATTTACGAAACGGCGGAACTATGCTATAATGCAGGACAGCAAGTTTTGAAAAGCGGAGAGAACCTATGGAACAGGAAACAAAGACAACCCCGACGCGGGAGCGGCCGGAGCATGAAGCGCTCGGTGTGACGCGCGCGATGAATCAGAGCCGTGTACGCGGGCGTAAGCGGGAACGGAACAAGCATGGTTTTTTGGCGGCGCTGCTGGTGCTGGCGATGATTGCGTTGGTGGTCGGGGCGGCATTTGTGCTGAAGCACTATGTGCTCGACGAACTATTACCGCAGGAGGAACCGGCTCGGACGGAGGAATCTGCTCCCGAATTGCCGGAACAGCCGGAGGTGACGCCGGAGCAGGCGGCGCCGGCAGAGAAACCGGAGACGCCCGCAGAACCGCCGGAGGAGACCGCGGAGCCTGCGCCGGGGGAAACGACGGATATACCGGACGAGCAGCCGGAGGAGGATGCGGAGCAGACAGCCGCGGCGGCCGTAGGACGGAGCACGGAGACAGAGCAAACGCGGACGCTCGATTTGGAGCTTTACAGCGAGAGCGCGATTTTGATCGATCTCGAGACGAACACTGTAATTGCGGAAAAGAACCCGGATGCAAAGATCTATCCGGCGTCGATGACGAAGGTGATGACGGCGCTGGTGGCGTGCGAGCAGATTACGGACTGGGACGCGACGTTCCGAATGACGCAGGCGATCATTGACCCGCTGTTTTTGTCGGATGCGACGATGGCCGGATTTGTGGACGGCGAGGAGGTCAATATGACCGATCTCGTGTATGGCGCGCTGCTGCCGAGCGGCGCGGAGGCGACGGAAGCGCTGGCACAGACGATTGCGGGCAGTACGGAAGGGTTTGTCGCGCTGATGAACGAAAAGGCAGCAGAGCTGGGACTGACGGAAACGCATTTTGTCAATGACAGCGGACTGCACGACGAGAACCACTATACGACGGTGCGCGAAATGGCTGTGATTTTGGAGGCGGCGATGGCAAACGAACGCTGCCGGGCGGCGTTGAGCGCGGTGAGTTACACGTCGGCAGCGACGGCGCAGAATCCGGAGGGCGTGGCGATGGTGAACAAGTTCCTCTACCGATTGGGACAGTATGCGCTGGGCGACGCGGTGATCGAGGGCGCGAAAACCGGCTATACCTCGCAGGCGATGAATTGCAGCGCGAGCTTCGGCACGGCGGCAAATGGGAAAAGCGTTGTCTGCGTGACGGCGCACGCATGGACCGGCGATTTTTGCATCGAGGATCATGTGGCGCTGTATACACAGTATTGCGGAGAATAAAAGGCACGCCTGCATCCGTGGGGATGCGGGCGTGCTTTTTACGCTCTTTTCAGAGAAAAAGAGCGGGCGGCATTTTCTTTTTGCTGCTCCAAAAGGAGAACGTTTGCACCCCCATTCTTTTCTTTCTCAGCAGGAGAAAGAAAAGAACGGGTTCAAAAAAGGCGCTTCTTTGGGTGCAGAGGAAACCGGAAGAAACGGGCAGACAGAGTCGTCCGCCCCTACGGGTGCGGGGGAAAAAGATTGGTGGAAGGGAAATCAGCCCCAGAGGGCGGTGAGCATGGGGATGATCTGCTTTTTGCGGGAGACAACGCCGGGGAGGAAGGCGGAATGGTCGCGGAAGGGGACGCCGAAAGCCTGCGTCATGGTATCCTCGTCGCCGACGTAGAGCAGGTGCGTGCCCTCAAGCAGGACGTCGGTCAGCATGAGCAGCATGAGCTTGTAGCCGCGCGCACGGCAGGTCTGCTCCATGAGGGAGAGGAATTCCGCTTTCCGGGAGAGCATCCGCTGGGCGTCGACGCAGGTAATCTGGCTGACGCCGAAGTCGTGGCCGGCGATATGGAAGTCCTTAAAATCGGTGAACAGCAGGGACTCGGCCGGCTTATCGTCGCTGATGGAGGCCGAGAAGATCTCGCGCCCGAGGTCGTCGAGCGAGAGGTTGGCGATGCGCGCCATGCGCTCAGCCATGCGGTGGTCGCGCGGCGTGGCCGTGGGTGATTTAAACATAACGGTATCGGCGACGATGGCGGCGGCCATGAGACCGGCGAGATTCTGCGAGGGCATCAGGCCGCGTTCTTGGAACATGGAGGCGATGATGGTCGCGGTGGAGCCGACCGGCTCATTGCGGAAATAGATCGGATTGCCGGTTTGGATGTCGGCAAGGCGGTGGTGGTCGATGATGGCGAGAATCTCCGCCTGATCGAGACCGGGCACGGACTGGGATGCTTCATTGTGGTCAACCAGCACGACGCGCTTGCGGCGCGGCTTGATGAGGTGGAAGCGGGAAAGCGTGCCGACGACCTTGTCGTTTTCGTCGAGAATCGGGTAGCTGCGGTGGCGGCTTTTGAGGACGATTTCCTTGACATCATCGACAAAGTCGCTCAGGTGGAACGCTTCAAGATCGTCGGTGCGGCAGACGCGGGAGATTTCAATTGCGTGATAGACCATCCGCGCGGCGCGGAAGGCATCAAACGGCGTGGCAATGATGCAGGTTGTGGTCGGCAGGCTGCGCAGCTCCGCCGGAAGCTCGGCCTGACAGACGATCAGGCAACTGACGTTCTGCTCGAGCGCAAGGCGCGCGACGTCCGGCTGCTGGCCGACAATGACGATGGACGCAGAACCGGGAAAGAGCAGATTGGGATTCTGCTGCGGGAGCGCGATGACGACCTCGCCGCTGACACGGTCGACCAGATAGCCGGCTTCGTTGAGAATCTTGCCGTCGAGCACGCTGAGCAGATTGAACACCGGGATGTCCTGCACGCAGGGCGAACTCAGGGTTTGCATATCGTAGGCCGCAATTTCGGCCGGCGAGAGCATCCCATAGAGCGTGCCGTCGTCGTGGACGACAGGGATGGCAGGGATGGAGCGGTCGGACTGAAGCGCGTCCCAGGCGCGCCCCATGGTCACCGCACAGCTCAGCTCGGGCGGCGTATCATAGTCGAGGTCGCACACCTGCGTGCGCATGGTTTGGATGCGCAGCGGCGGCTCGAAGCCGAAGCGGTTGAGGACGAGCTGGGTTTCATCCGAGAGATGCCCAAGGCGGGCGGGGACATAGTCGCGCTCGCCGATGGCGTTTTGCAGCGCGGCATAGGCCATGGCAGAGACGATGGAGTCGGTGTCCGGGTTGCGGTGGCCGGTGACGTAGATTGGTTCCATGAAAGCCTCCTTTTATTCCGCGCTGGGGAAGGTGATACCGTTTTGGCGAAGAAGGAAACGAACAGGGTAATAGCGGTTGAGATAGTAGCTGCAGTACCAGTCGTAGGTGGCGTCCGGCAGATGAACCAGCTCCGGCGCTTGGGTGCGGAACAGCTTGAAGGTGGTCTCGTCGCCGGAGAGCAGTGCGGCGGCCAGCTCCCGTTGTCCCTCGGACACCAGGCGGTCGAGACAGCCGTCCATGATGCGGGCGCAGGCCTGTTCATCGGGCGAGGCGAGCAGCTCACAGTTGCCGAGCCATGCGAGAAAATCGTCCATCGAAAGCTCGGTGCGCGCGGCGGCGCGGGAGAGTGTGCGGAACTCGTTTTCCGCACCGCGCTGGAGAATGTCGATCAGGTATTGAAAGAGCTGATCCTCGAGACAAACGCTGTCGAGAAAGACCTCGAAGATGTCGCGTGTCTCGGTTTTGACCGGCTCGGACGGTTCGGCGTCCGGCTGCGGCGCGGAGGACTGCTCCGCGGCGAGCTGCGCGATGGCAGCGTTGAGGTCATTGGGGTCGAAGGCGTCATAGTCGGACTGCGGGATGGTCTCGCCGGTCAGCGCGGCGCAGCGGCGGACAAACTCCGGGATGCCGATGGACTGAATCTGGGTTTGCAGCTCGACGGCCTTTTTCAGGTCGTCGGTTTCGGTGAGGACAATGCCGTCCGGCAGCGGGCGCGTGCCCTCGCAAAGCTCGGAGACGAATTGAAGATAGTAAGGAATTAAGGACATGATGGCCTCCTTGGTGTTTTCAGATAGTTCCAGTGTATCATTGATGGAGAGGGATGTCAAAGAGGGATTTTTGAACCTGCTTCTGGTTCTCCTGTCAGAAAGAAGCGCGATTTATGAAACCATTCTTTTCGCGCGGCAAAAGACGAGGAACGCGGGCGGACAGTACCCGCAAGGGGTATGCTGCATCCGGAAAGCTCCTTCGTCGCTAACGGCTGCGCAAAGTCATCCACCCCTACATGGTGCGGGGGATGGGGAAAATGAAACAGGAACCTCTCGGGGAGAGAGGTTCCTGTTTTATCACCTATTATGGGTTTCTGCAATGCTGATGCGCACGAGGGCGCGGCGGCGCGCCGCTTCTTTGAGCTTGCGATCTTCCTTGGAGAGGTTTGGCTCGGCGAGGGCGGCTTCGGCGCGGGCGAGTGCATCCTTTGCACGCGGCAGGTCGATCTGGTCGGACCACTCGAACGTGGTGGCGATCAGGCGCGCTTCGTTGTTCGTCATGGCCAGCATCCCGCCGATGCAGGCGGCATAGCGCTTCTGGCCGTCGATGGTGACGCGCGCTTCGCCCATACCGAGCGCCGTGACGAAGTCGATATGGTGCGCAAGCAGCGTCAGCTCGCCGGTATTGGCGCGAACCGTCAGCGTTTCGGCCGGACCGCTGTAATATTCGCCGTCCGGCGTGACGATGGTCAGTTGGAAGGTGTTCATGCTTCCCCGCCTTTCGCGCGGGCAACGACATCGTCGATGCCGCCGGCGAACAGGAATGCGGACTCGGGGACGTCATCGTGCTTGCCCTCCACGATTTCCTTAAAGCCGCGGATAGTCTCCTTCAGCGGGACATATTTGCCCTGATAGCCGGTAAACTGCTCGGCGACATGGAACGGCTGGGACAGGAAGCGCTGCACCTTTCTGGCGCGGCTGACGGTGAGCTTGTCCTGCTCGGACAGCTCATCCATGCCCATGATGGCGATGATGTCCTGAAGCTCCTTATAGCGCTGGAGCATATGAATGACGGACTGCGCGACGTCGTAGTGCTCCTGACCGACAACATCCGGTGAGAGGACGCGGGACGTGGAGTCCAGCGGGTCAACCGCCGGGAAGATGCCGAGCGAGGCGATGGAACGGTCGAGAACCGTGGTCGCGTCGAGGTGGGCAAACGTGGTGGCAGGCGCCGGGTCGGTCAGGTCGTCGGCGGGGACGTAGACCGCCTGCACGGACGTGATCGAACCGTCCTTCGTAGAAGTGATGCGCTCTTGCAGCGCGCCCATCTCGGTGGCCAGCGTAGGCTGGTAGCCGACGGCGGACGGCATACGGCCAAGCAGCGCCGAAACCTCGGAGCCGGCCTGTGTGAAACGGAAGATATTGTCGATGAACAGCAGCACGTCCTGATGTTTGACATCGCGGAAGTATTCTGCCATGGTCAGACCGGACAGGCCGACACGCATACGCGCTCCGGGTGGTTCATTCATCTGGCCGTAGACCAGCGCAGTCTTGGAAAGGACGCCGGACTCCTTCATCTCGTGGTAGAGGTCGTTCCCCTCGCGGCTGCGTTCGCCGACGCCGGTGAACACGGAGCAGCCGTTGTGGGCGGTTGCAATATTGTAGATAAGCTCCTGAATGAGAACTGTCTTGCCGACGCCCGCGCCGCCGAACAGTCCGATTTTACCGCCTTTGGCGTAGGGGCAGATCAGGTCGACGACCTTGATGCCGGTCTCGAGAATTTCAGTGGAGGATTCCTGCTCCTCAAACGACGGTGCTTCGCGGTGGATCGGCAGGCGCTCCACAGCTTCGGGGAGGGAGGCATTGTCCAGCGGCTCGCCCAGCAAGTTGAAGATGCGGCCAAGGCAGGCATCGCCGACCGGGACGGTGATGGGGCTGCCGGTGTCGACGGCTTCCATGCCGCGCGTCAGGCCGTCGGTCGAGCTCATGGCGACGCAGCGGACGACACCGCCGCCGATCTGCTGCTCCACCTCTGCGGTGATGGTTTTGCCGTTGTGCTCCAGCGTGACAGCATTGAGCAGGTTTGGAAGCTGCGATTCCGGGAAACGGATGTCGAGCACCGGGCCGGTGACCTGGACGACGGTGCCGATATTTTTGGTTGACAAAGGATTCACACTCCTTTTGAATCAAATGGGGTGGGACGCCTCGCGTCCCGGAGTGGTCAGTTTTCGCTGCCGGCGACGATCTCGGTGATCTCCTGCGTGATGGCGCCCTGACGGGCACGGTTGTACTGGAGATTGAGCGCTTCGATGATCTCGTCGGCATTCTTGCTGGCGGCGTCCATCGCGGTGCGCCGCGCCGCCTGTTCGGAGGCGACGGACTCGCACATGGCGCCGTAGAGCACGCCGCCGAGATATTCCGGCACGATGGCGTTGAACACGGTCTCGCTGCCGCCTTCGTAGAGGATGTCGCAGCGGTGCGCGTCATCGCGTTTCTGCGCGGACATTTTCAGCGGCAGGAGCGGCAGCGTCGCAGGCGTCTGCGCCAGCATGGAGACGAAGTTGGTATAGGCGAGAACGACGGAATCATAGGTGCCGTTGAGGAAGCCATCGGCGAGGAAGCGCGCGATGGAATAGCAGTCGCCGATGGAGACTGCGGCCGCTTCGCGGTAGTCCTCGGTGAGGATCTCGCTGCCGCGGTGCTGGAAAAACTCTACGGCCTTCTTGCCGATCGGGAGCACGACGGCATCCTGCGGCATCTGGCTGTAAGCCAGCTTGAGCACGCTGTTGTTATAGCCGCCGGCCAGACCGCGGTCGCCCGCGATGGCAATGAAAATCGTCTTGCCTGTGCCGCCGGTGCGCAGATAGGGCGAGTCGAACGTGCGGCTGGAATCCGCGATTTCGTTCATCGCTTCGTAGAGCGCGGTGAAATACGGGCGGCAGGCGACGGCCTTTGCCTGTGCGCTGCGGAGCTTGGAGGACGCGACCAGCTCCATGGCTTTCGTGATCTGCCGGGTGGAGGCCATGGATTTCATCCGGGTCTTGATTGCTTTTGTGGATACTCCGGCCATGTGTGCGCCTCCTTGTTACAGATTTCTCAGAAATTCCGCGACGCGGGTCTCGACGGCGGTCTTAAGCGCGGCTTCATCCTCGTCGCTCAGCTTGCCGGTGGTGCGAATGTTATCCAGCAGGGTGGCGTAGTTGGCGTCCATCCACGGATAGAGCTCCGTCTCAAATGCGCGGATCTTCTCGACCGGCACGTCCTTCAGATAGCCGCTGATGACGGCATAGAGGATGACGACCTGATGAGCGACATCGACCGGGGAATTGCGATCCTGCTTGAGGACTTCGACGATGCGCTCGCCCTGCGCCAGACGCTCCTGCGTGTCGCGGTCGAGATCGGAGCCGAACTGCGCGAAGCTCTGGAGCTCGCGATACTGCGAGTAGAGCAGCTTCAACCGGCCGGCGACCTTTTTCATGGCCTTAATCTGCGCGTCGCCGCCGACACGGGACACAGAGATGCCGGGGTTGACGGCGGGCATGATGCCGGAATGGAACAGCTCGGTCTCGAGGAAGATCTGGCCGTCGGTGATGGAGATGACGTTCGTCGGGATATAGGCCGAGACGTCGCCGGCCTGCGTTTCGATGATGGGCAGCGCGGTCAGCGAACCGCCGCCGCATTCCGGACTCAGACGCGCCGCACGCTCGAGCAGACGGGAGTGCAGATAGAACACGTCGCCGGGGTAAGCTTCGCGTCCGGGCGGCCGGCGGATCAGCAGCGACAGGGCGCGGTAGGCGGTGGCGTGCTTGCTGAGGTCATCGTAGATGACGAGCACGTCCTTACCCTGGTGCATGAAGTATTCGCCCATCGTGCAGCCGGAATAGGGCGCGATGTATTGCAGAGGAGCAAGCTCGGACGCCGTGGCGGAGACAACGATGGTATAGTCCATCGCGCCGCCGGCTTCGAGCATCCCGACGAGCTGCGCAACCGTCGAACGGCGCTGGCCGATGGCGACGTAGATGCAGATGACGTCTTTGCCCTTCTGGTTGAGGATGGTATCGGTGGCGATGGCAGTTTTGCCGGTCTGACGGTCGCCAATGATGAGCTCACGCTGGCCGCGGCCGATGGGGATCATCGAGTCGATGGCCTTGATACCGGTCTGAAGCGGGACGCTGACGCTCTTGCGCTCGAGAATGCCGGGCGCGGGCGCTTCGATCGGGTCGAAACGGACGGCGTCGATCGGGCCCTTGCCGTCGATCGGCTGGCCGAGCGCATCGACGACGCGGCCGATGAGCGCTTCGCCCACGGGCACGGACACGACGCGGCCGGTTCGCTTGACGGTATCGCCTTCGCGGATGCCTTCCTCGGAGCCGAGCATAACGATGGAAACGGAGCTTTCCTCCAAGTTCTGCGCCATGCCGTAGACGCCGCCGGGGAATTCGAGCAGTTCGCCGGCCATACAGCCGTCGAGACCTGCGGCGCGGGCGATGCCGTCGCCGATCAGTGTGACAGTGCCGGTTTCAGACTGGTTGATTTTCGTTTCGTAATGTTTGATTTGAGAACGGATGATTCTGGAAATCTCCTCCGGTCTTAATTCCATAGCTTCACCAGCTTTCGGTTGTAATTACAGGGTAGAGGTTTGCAAAATGCGCTGGAGTTCGTCGAGGTGGTGGCGGACGGAGCCGTCGTACTGCACGCCCTGCATTGTCAGGCGGATGCCGCCGATCAGGGAGGAGTCGACCGTGACAGTCAGCTCGACGTGTTTGCCGGTTTTGGCTTCGAGCGCGGCGCGGAGCTTCTCCTGCAGGTCGGCGCGCATCGGCGCGGCGGATACAGCGGTGACGGCAAGGATGCCGTTGTCCTCGTTGTAGCGGCTGCGGTATTCTTGGGCGCAGTCGGGAAGCTGCGAGACGGTGCCGTTGGCGCAGAGGAGCTTGAGGAAATTCAGCGTGTAGGGATGGATCTGCCCGCCCCACGCTTCATCCAGCAGCGCTTCACGCTCGGATTTCGGGATGGAAGGCTCGGTCAGCAGGCGGCGGTAGTCCGGCTCGTCACGGAAAACGGCACAGACAGCCTGAAGATCGGCGAGAATCCGGGTGGTTAGCCCCTCCTCAAGCGCCAGATCGTAGAGCGCGCCGCCATAGGTGATGGATGTCTTACTCATTTCGTTTCACCCAGTTCGTCGATGAATTTCTCGATGAGCGCTTCGTGTTCTTTTTCGCCGATCTCTTTTTCAGCGACCTTCGAGGCCAGCTCGACGGCCAGACCGGAGATTTCGCCCTTCAGCTCGTCCATGGTCTTGCGGCGCTCCAGCTCGATTTCGCGGGCGGCCTTTTCACGCATGGCGTCAGCCTCGGCCTTGGCCGTGGAGACGATCTGCTCGCTGGTCAGGTTGGCGGAGGCGACGGCGCGGGAGGTGATCGCCTGCGCTTCGGCGTTGGCGGTCTGGAGATGGGACTCATACTCCGCCTTGGCGCCCTCTGCGTCGGCACGCGCCTTACCGGCTTCGTCGTAGAGTTCGTCGACCTCGGCCTGCCGCTTGGCGATGATATTCTTGATCGGCTGGAACAGGAATTTCTTAAACAGGAAGATCTGAATCAGGAGATTGCAGATCTGCGCAATGGTTGTCCACGGAGCAAGCTCGACGAGGGACTGAAAATTCATATACAGTCCTCCTTTTTCTCAGATCAGTGATCTTACAGCAGGCCGGTGAACAGGCCGGGCGCGACGAAGATCAGCAGCAGGCCGATGACGAAGCCGTAGATACCGGTGGTCTCGGCGCAGGCGATGCCAAGGAACATCGTGCTGGTGAAGTCGCTCTTCATTTCCGGCTGACGTGCCATGGACTCCAGCGCCTTGCCGGCGATGTAGCCTTCGCCGATGCCGGGGCCGAAGCCGGAGATCATGGCGATACCGGCGCCGATGGCGCAGCCCATGAGAATGATTGCTTTTGCGAGTTCAGTCATTTGTAAATCCTCCTATGCTTTTCTTTTGATTACGAATAGAAAACTATGTTTACTCTGCCGCCGTGCGGATGAAGATCATCGTCAGCATACAGAAAATAAACGCTTGCATGAAACTGGAGAACCAGTCGAAATACAGCGAGAGCACGGCGGGAATGCCGACGGCAAGGAACGGAACGTTGCCGAGAATGTCGCCGACCACGCCGGGAATCAAGCCGAACAGCGCATGATTGGCCAGGAGCAGCGCGGCATAGACCAGCGAGCTGATGACGTAGCCGGACAGGACGTTGCCGAAGTGACGGAACGACATGGAGATCGGCTTGAACACCTCGCCGAGCACGTTGAACGGCGCCATCGGGAACACCGGATCGCAGAAGCCCTTCAAATACCCCAAAAAACCGTTGGTTTTGATCTTATAGTACGTAATGAGCACGAACACGATCAGCGCCCAGCCGAACAGCACGGATACATCGGCCGTCGGCGCCCAGAGACCGAGCAGAGCGAGAAGGCTGCTGCCGAGCGAGAGCGAGAAGAGCGCCGCGATCATCGGCACCATACTCGTCCACTTTTCGCCCATATTGGCGCGGACAAAATTTTCCGCCAGCATGACGATTTTCTCTGCGACCGCCTGCCGCTTGGAGATATTCCGAACCTTGAGATCGTGTGTCAGCCAGACGCAGAGCAGCGTCAGCACCAGCATCACACCCCATGTGCCGAGCATACTCGCCGTAATGGGAATGCCGCCGAGGATTGGGATCTCAAAATAGATTGGTGCGCCATGGATGTCGACTTCCATCAAGATTCCCCCTGTTCTTTTGCTTGATTTCGTTTTGCACGGGCGGAGAGCATCGCCCGGCGGATCATCATAACCGGCTGCGGCACCAGAAACGGCACCAGCACGGCAATATAGTGGAACCATGGGATGAGCACGCCGGTGATGACTGCGAAGGCCAGAACCATCAGGCGGCCCAGATAGGATGCTTTGAGCTGCTTTTGGGCAGTAGTTTTGTCCTGCTCGTCGCTGTCGGCAATGCGCTGTACGCGCACGGCCAGCAAATAGAGATTGAAAAACGAGAACAGGCTGCCCCAGAGCGCGCCGAGCGGAACCGTATAGCGGAACCGGTGCAGCAGCGCAAAGACGAGACAGATCAGCACGTCGCATACGAGCAGACCGACGGCGACGTAGAGAAGCTCGTGTTGAATGTCTTTGTTCAGTTTTTTCATAGCGGCCTCCTTCTCAGCGGTGATCGTCAAAATGGACGGTTTTGCCGCGCGGTTTGCCGTCGGGATGCTTCGGAAGAAACTGCTGCAAGGTGCGCCAACCGCTGGAAAGACCGGTAATCAGGCCAACCAACAGCGCAACGATGACAATCCAGTACCCCCAGCCGCGCCGGTGCACCAGCAGCTCTGCCAGCCAGACCAGCACGACGGGCGGCGTGATAACAGCGAAGCCGAGCTGGCCGACCATGGCCAACCCGCGCATCCATTTTTCAAAGGATCGCACCTGTCGTTCACCCCGCTTTTCCCAAAAAACGAACCGCGACAATTATAACACAGGCATATGGGAAAAAGCAATCCATATCAAAAAAGTTGTATAATATGCAGATAATGATATATAAATATCGAATGGGTTGGAAATAGCAGAAGATTTTCGGAAATTCCCGGAAAATAGAATGCGGAATTGTTGCAAAAACGAAGCAAATGAAAGTATGCGGAGCGAATTCCATGTGAAAAAACTTGTATGGTATGCTAAGAATCCGTTAAGAACGAAAAATACAGCAGTGGATTTCCGAAAAGGAGTTTGCTATACTTTAAAATATATCCGAAAAATAAAGCGAAACGAAACTGTGATTGGCGGAGGAGCTTCGGAATGGAAAAGCTGATCAGCGGCTATTGCCGCGCGCAGGACGCGGCGCGGATGGTATTTTGCGAGGAGGACGGCGGGGCGTGGGAAGCGGACTGTGACTACGACGCGGGATGCGCGTACCGCGACGTCTGTGAGATTGGAAAGCAGATTCGGAAATTGGAGGAGCAGGAATGAACATCTGTCTTTACGGCGCGTCGAGCACGGAGCTTGACCGGCGGTATCTGGACGCGGCCTATGACCTCGGGCGCAGAATTGCCGAGGGCGGCCATACAATGATCTACGGCGGTGGCGCGCAGGGCGTGATGGGCGCGGCGGCGCGCGGCGTGGTGGAGCATGGCGGGACGCTGATCGGCGTGGCGCCGACGTTTTTCAAACGGGCGCCGGGGGTGCTGTTTGGCGGGTGCACGGAGTTCATCGACACGGAGACGATGGCCGAGCGCAAGACGATTATGATGCAGCGCGCGGACGCATTTATCATGGCGCCGGGCGGACTTGGAACCTATGAGGAGTTCTTTGAGGTATTGACGCTCAAGCAGCTCGGGCGGCACAACCCGGCGCTGGCGGTGCTCAATACATTAAAATATTATGCCCCGATGCAGGCGATGCTCGAGCATACGGCGCAAAGCGGATTTGCAAAGCCGGTCTGCCTGCAAATTTACCGGCTGTTTGATGAGCCGGCGGCATTGATGGACTATCTGGAGCACTATGACCCGAACGAGATCGATGTGCGGCACATTAAAAATATCTGAGGTGCAACATGAACGAACCATATTCATTCTATGCAGAGAGCGCGGAATATGTGCAGGTGCGGATGCCGTTCCAACCGGAGATCGCGGTGGTGCTCGGCTCGTCGCTCGGACCGTTTGCGGCGGAGCTGGAAAAGCGGATGGAGATCGACTATACGGAAATTCCGAATTTTCCGCGCTGCACGGTGGCCGACCATGCAGGAAAGCTGATCTTCGGCGAACTGGAGGGGAGGAAGCTGGTCTGCCTGTCCGGGCGATTCCACTCCTATGAGGGGTATGACTTTGAGCAGCTCACGCAACCGGTGCGGCTTCTGAAGCTGCTCGGCGTGCACGCGGTGATTTTGACAAATGCCGCAGGCGGCGTGAATCTCGACTACCGTCCTGGCGACATCATGGTGATTGCCGATCATATTAAGCTGAATGGGGCAAGTCCGCTGCGCGGACGGAATGTGCCGGAATTCGGCGAACGGTTTTTCGACACGACGCAGATGTATGCGCCGGAGCTGCGTGCGCTTGCGCTGCGCTGCGCGGAGGGCAGCGGACTGCGCGTGCATGAGGGCGTCTATTTTTTCATGCCGGGGCCGCAGTTTGAAACGCCGGCGGAGATCCGTGCAATCCGTGTGCTCGGCGGCGACGCGGTGGGGATGTCGACGGTGACGGAGGCGCTGACCGCGGCGCACTGCGGACTGCCGGTATTGGGGTTGAGCGTGATTACGAACATGGCCGCCGGTGTAACCGGTGCGCAGCTCTCCGGCGCAGAGGTCAACGAGACCGGCGCGGCGGTCGGCGCGCGGTTCAGTGCGTATCTCAAGCGAATGATCAAGGAGATGGTATGATGGAACAGCGGGCAGATGCGGGATTGGCATTTATGCTGCAATATGAAAATGTTGCGTGGTATGAAAACGGCACAGTGCGGATTCTCGACCGGCGGATTTACCCGGCGAAGGTGGAATTTGTGGTCTGCCGCGACCACGCGGCTGTGATGCAGGCCATCCGCGATATGGTAACGCAGTCGGCGGGGCCGTATACTGCGGCGGGCATGGGCATGGCGCTGGCGGCATGGGAGTGCCGCGGCAGGGCGCGCGCGGAGCAGCGCGCGTATCTCGCGCAGGCGGCGGAGACGATCGCGGGTGCAAGGCCGACGACGCGTTCGCGCATGGCGCTGATCTGCGAGGGCTGCCGCAAGGCGGCGGAGACGGCGCTGAATGCGGGGCGGACGGACGTCGATTTGGCGATTCGGGAGCACGTGATCCGCACGAACAACCGCCGCTACGGGAAGATCGACAAGGTGGCGCAGTATCTTGCAGCACTGTTCCCGGCGCACGGAACCGTGATGACCCAATGCTTCGGAGAGACGATCGTCGGCATGATGCTCAAGCAGGCGCGGCTGGCCGGGAAGGAGCTCCGGCTGTTCTGCCCGGAGACGCGGCCTTACTTTCAGGGGGCGCGGCTGACCGCAACGGTCTGCCGTGACATGGGGTTCGACGTGACCGTGATTACGGACAATATGCCGGCGTTTGTGATGGAGCGCGAGGGCGTCGACCTCTTTACGTGCGCGGCGGACGCGATCTGTCTCGACGGCTATGTGGTCAACAAGGTCGGCACGCTGCAAATTGCGATCTGCGCGAACCACTTTGGCATTCCGACGTTTGTGACCGGCGCGCCGGACATCGGCCACCCGACGAAGGACACCGTGCAGATTGAGATGCGCGATCCGGAATTTACGCTGCAGGCGATGGGCGTGCGGACGGCGGCAGAGGGCGTAAAGGGGTATTATCCGGCGTTTGACATGACGCCGCCGCATTTGATCTCCGGGATTGTGACCGACCGGGGGGTGTTTTCGCCGTTTGATCTGCACCGCTACTTTGCGGATGGCGGTGCGGGTGAATACGACACGGTTGTCTGACGGCAGAAAACTGGCGGAGATTCACAAATTTTCAAAGAGCGAAACCGGCCGGCCGGCGCAGAAATGCGTTCGGGCGGCCGACTTTTGACAAGAGACAGCGGGAAAATGCAGGAATTGCGGCCGGAGAAGTGCAGCGCAGTGCAGAGACGGCGAGAAATTGATGCAGAATCGGACGGAAGCAGCGCAGGAACAAGCTGCTTTTTGAAGGAATCGCGCGGACAGGATGCAGGAAAAAATGCAGGATGCAATGCAGGAACAATTTCTTGCATTGCAGAGAATTGTGCAGCTTGCATAGGCGAAGAATGCGATAATTGGTGAAAATAGTTGAAAAAACAGAAGGAACGTGTATACTGAGGTTAGATAGAGAAAAAACGCGCCCCGAGATGCAGGACGCGATGCAAAGGAGCGAACGAAAATGGTGACTACGATTGCAGCTTGCACGGTGGCGTATCTGGCCGCGATGGTCGCAATGACCGTCAAGGGGATGAAGGCATAAGAATCCCGGAATTGGGAAAACGCGTCTGCCGAAGGGCAGGCGCGTATTTTTGCGCGCTCGGAACCTGCGGCGTATAGAATTCGGAAAGCCTACGATCGAATTTGTAGGGCAGTCGACTCTGTCCGCCCGTTCCTACGATTTTCCGCCGCACCTTGTAGGGGCGGACGACCCTGTCCGCCCGCTTTTTCCGATTTCCTCCGCACCCAAAGGAACGCTTTTTTTGAACCCATTCTTTTCTTTCTCTGCCAGAAAGAAAAGAACGGTTTCAACCTGCCAAGAAAAGAAAGAGGGCGTACAAAACCATACCTGCGCACCGTGCCG
>CAKUJA010000042.1 GCA_934661135.1 uncultured Oscillospiraceae bacterium | reverse complement strand
ATCTTGCTGCGCGCGTCTTCCGGGCCGTTGAAGTATTCGTTGACGATGGACTGCCAGCACATACCGTCGCAGTCCTCCTCCTGCACGGAGCCGACAACCATGATCTTGTAGCCTGCGGGGATGAGACCCTGCTCCTTCATGATCTTCGCGCCGTAGGTTGCGGCAGCCATGCCGCCCTCCTGATCGGAGCCGCCGCGGCCGTAGATGATGTCGTCCGTCTCGTAACCCTCGTAGGGATCGTTTGTCCAGTTTTCGCGGTTGCCAATGCCGACGGTGTCGATGTGGGAGTCGATAGCGATGATCTTGTCGCCATCGCCCATCCAGCCGATGACATTGCCGAGCTTGTCAAATTCGACCTTGTCGTAGCCAAGCTTCTTCATTTCCTCGGCGATGCGCTTGACGACGCCTTCCTCCTCACAGGACTCGGACGGAATCCGGATCATGTCGCGCAGGAACTTCGCCATGTCGACCTTGTAGCCTTCGGCAGCCTTCTTGATTTGTTCATAATTCATAAACCTACAACCTCCCGGTTTCTCATTATGTTCATATTGACTGCAAACCGCAGTTCTTATCTCCACTATACCACAACTTCCGGCGTTGTCAAACAAAATTTTTGCAAACCTAAAATATTTTCAGAAAAGGCATTGATTTCTGAAAAAACTGTGGTATAGTGAAAGACAGATACAGGCAAAAACGGGCATGATGGAGGTGTTATATGTTAAGTCAGCAAAGTATGGACGCCCTGAAACAGATTGCCAAGGGCATTGCACTGCAATTCGGGGCGAATTGCGAAGTGGTCATCCACGAGATTTCGGATAAGAGCGCCTATTCCTCCATTGTCGCCATTGAAAACGGACACGTGACCGGGCGCAAGGTGGGCGACGGACCGTCGCACGTGGTGCTTGAGCAGCTCGGCCATGAGGACGACAACGTCCGCGACCAGTTTGGCTATCTCACCCGCACGAAGGACGGCAAGATTCTCAAGTCAACGTCCGTCTACATCCGCGACGAGAGCGGGCGCGTGGCCGCGATTCTCGGTATCAACTACGACATCTCGATGATGCAGATGCTCGATGGCGCGCTGCACGCGTTCATTACGCCGGATCAGCCGGAGCGGAAGGAACCGGAGCGCATCACGCTCAATGTGGCCGATCTGCTCGATGATCTCATCCGACAGGCCGACGAGCTTGTCGGCAAACCCGTGGCGCTGATGACCAAGGACGATAAGGTCAAGGCCATCCGCTATCTCAACAGCACCGGCGCGCTGCTCATTACGAAGTCCGGCGATAAGATCGCCAAGCATTTCAGCATTTCCAAGTACACGTTGTATTCTTATTTAGACACAAGTAAAACAGGAGGAGCATAAAAAATGGGTAAAATTGATCTGACCATCCAGAAAGAGGGCCTTGCGCATAATATCAAGAAGGCCAAGGAAAACGGCATCATCATCCCGACCTTCGCGGAGATGCAGCATCCGGAGACCATCCCAGAAAAGATCCAGGAGAAGCTGAAATCCGTCGGCATGTGGGACGTCAACCCGCTGAACCTGTTCCGCATCACCTGGAAGAACCAGCCGAAGGTTGAGGGCGCGCTGTTCCAGGCCGTCCCGAACTACGTTGAAATTCCGTCCGTTCTGTCCGGCGTGCCCTGCCGCATCATTGCGATGGCCGGCAAGTGGTTCCCCACCGGCTGCCATAAGGTCGGCGCATCGTTTGGCTGCCTGGCTCCGAGACTGGTCACCGGTCAGTTCGACGTCGACAAGCACAAGGCTGTCTGGCCGTCCACCGGAAACTACTGCCGCGGCGGTGCGTTCAACTCCCGCCTGCTCGGTGCGCAGGGTGTCGCAATCCTGCCGGCAGAGATGAGCCAGGAGCGCTTTGACTGGCTGCACTCCATTGGCGCGGAAGTTATCGCGACCCCCGGCTGCGAGTCCAACGTCAAGGAAATCTTTGACAAGACCAACGAGCTTAAGCAGGACCCGCAGTACATGATCTTCAACCAGTTTGAAGAAATGGGCAACCCGCTGTGGCACTATAACGTCACCGGCAACGCGCTGGCCGATCTGTTTGAAGCGGTCAAGCGCCCGGGCGACAACTTCGCAGGCGCCTGCTTCACGTCCGGTTCCGCGGGCACCATGTCCTCCGGCGACCGCCTGAAGGAGCTCTATCCGAACCTGAAGCTCGGTGTGGGCGAAGCGCTCCAGTGCCCGACCATTTTGGAGAACGGCTTCGGCGGCCACCGCATCGAGGGTATCGGCGATAAGCACATCCCCTGGATTCACAATGTCAAGAACACCGACATGGTCATCGACATCGACGACGAAGACTCCCAGCGGTTGCTCCGCCTGTTCAATACCAAGGACGGCCAGGCCTACCTCAAGGAAGATCTCGGCCTTGACGATGAGCTGATCGAAAAGCTGACGTGGCTCGGCATTTCCGGCATTGCCAATGTGCTCTGCTGCATCAAGATGGCGAAGTATTATGAGCTGACCGAGCACGACGTGGTCGGCACCGTCCTGACAGACTCCGCCGTCATGTACGGCAGCCGCATCGAGGAGCTGAACCAGATGCACGGCGCATACAACCGCAACGAGGCCGTCCTCGATCACAACATCCATATGCTTGGTCTCAAGACCGACAACATGATGGAGCTGAACTATGTGCAGCGCAAGCGCGTCCACAACCTGAAGTATTACACCTGGGTCGAGCAGCAGGGCAAGACCAGCGAAGAACTCAACGCGCTGTGGTATGACACCAAGGGCACCTGGGACGCTGTCCACGCACAGGCCAAGGATCTCGACGAGCTTATCAATGCGTTCAACGAGGAAACCGGACTGCTGAAGAAGCTGTAAGGGATGCTGTTTCATTGAAGCAAAATAGATGACCAGAAACGGGGTGGGGGAATTACCCCGCCCCGTTTATTCATCACCGGAAAGATAAGATTCTTCGGCATTTTGTTCGCCGTCGACTAAAATCTGTTTCGCCGATCCGTAATTTTGTGCGTCCAACGCACGAATTGCCTGTTCCACCGCACGAAATAAAATGGTGTAATATTCGGGAATTTCATTCATAATTGATGCACGCTCCTTCTGTTGCACGTATGTGCTACGTTTATATTACAATATATGGAGCGTAATTGCAATACAATTTGCATTACATGACATAATGCGAGGTGCGTTGCAATGAAGAAATTCAAAATTCCGAATATTCCACCAACGACCAATAAGAGCATTCGTTTTCCAAACGATGTGATTGATGAAATTGAAACTGCAATCCGTGGAACGGATTGTACTTTCTCGGCATTTGTGGTGGAGGCTGTGCGGGTGGCACTGGAAAATCTGAAGGAGGATTCCGAATGAAAAACGTCAAATGCGCCCGCTGCGTCAAATGCGGGAAGGAATACGAGGCCGTGCCGGATCTGACCAACTGCTCCTGCGGCGGCATTCTCGATATTGTCTACGACTACGACTATATTAAAAAGAACCTGACCAAGGAAAAGCTCAAAACCCGCCCGAACACCATGTGGCGCTACCGCGAGCTGCTTCCGGTCGAGGAGACAACGCCCGATACACCGCTGCGCGTCGGCTGGAGTCCGCTTTATGAGGAGGATCGCTTAGCCAAGCTGCTCGGCCTGAAAAAACTCTGGGTCAAGGACGATGGCCAGAACCCGACCGCGTCCCTCAAGGACCGCGCTTCCGCCATGGCCGTCGCCAAGGCGGGCGAAGCGGGCGCAAAGATTATCGCCTGCTCGTCGACCGGCAACGCCGCGTCCTCGCTGGCCGGCAATGCCGCGGCTGCCGGCTTCCGCACGTTCATCTTTGTGCCGGAGCGCGCGCCGAAGGGCAAGGTCGCGCAGCTGATGACGTTCGGCGCAAACGTCATCTCCGTCAAGGGCAACTACGAGGAAACATTCGAGCTCTCGAAAAAGGCCATTGAAAAGTGGGGCTGGTACAACCGCAACGCAGCTATTAACCCGTACCTCTCCGAAGGCAAAAAGACCGTCTCGCTTGAAATTGCCGAGCAGCTCGACTGGAAAATGCCGGACTATCTCGCCATCTCCGTCGGCGACGGCTGCACGATCGCGGGCGTCTGGAAGGGACTGAAGGATCTCTATGCCATCGGCTTCATCGACAAGCTGCCGCGCCTGATCTCCGCGCAGGCCGAGGGCTGCCACCCGATCAACCGTGCGATTGCCGAAAACAAGCCGTGGGAGCCGATGGAGGAGAACACGCTGGCCGACTCCATCGCCGTTGGCGTGCCGCGCAATGCCGATAAAGCGCTCATGGCCATCCGCGAGTCGAACGGCATTGTCGTCAATGTGACCGACGAGGAGATCATGGCCGCGCAAAAGCTGCTTGGCACGACCTGCGGCGTCTTTGGCGAGCCGGCCGGCGTCACCGGCACTGCTGCTGTCAAGAAGCTCTGCGAGCAGGGGGTTCTCGGCGCGAACGATACCGTCGTTTCCGTTGTCACCGGCAACGGCCTGAAGGACGTCGCCAACGCGATCAAGTTCTGCGGCGACCCGATGCACCTGCCGAACGACCTCAACGAGCTGATCGAGGAATTTGACAAGCGCGGTATCAGCGTGGAGTAAGTCCTGCGGGATATTCCGTCTTATTTCCCATTCCTGCGCAGCCTTCCAAGCGGAGGGCTGCGCAGATTTTGATCTTCGTGGAAATTTGACATTGCATTTTTGAATGCCCATTGGTATGATAGGATGTATGAAAAGACGAGTTTCTTACTTTGTCAGCCGAAAAAACGTATTTACGTGGCTGGCAGCGCTGGCTCTGCTGGCTTCGGCGGCACTCCACATTGCGGTCTCCTGCGGGAAAGGCGCGGGCGCAGCGACGGTGTGGTTCCAAATTGTGCTGCCGGTTGCGGCCAGTTTGATCTATGTGCTGATTTTACTTTGCAGCGGCGAAGAACGCTTCTTCCGCACGGCGGTTCCGGCGTTTCTGTTTGCGCTCTACTATGGAATCCGAATTTCCATGAGCACGCTTCCACTGCCGATCCGCTTCGTATTCTGGATTGCGTTTCTGGCGATCGCCGCGTTTTATGCGGTGACGGTCAGCGGAACGCTGGGCAGCAACGTGCCGCTGGTGCTGTTGCTCGCGGCGACGCTCGCCGTGCAGATCTATACGCACCGCGTGCTGCTCCGCACGCTGGAGTGGACGCAGATGCGCGCGGTTCTGCCGGATACGCTGACGCTGTTCGGCACGCTGCTGGCAACGCTTGCCATGCAGATTCATCTTGACGGAAAATATCACCCGACGTGGGGCGACCGGACGGATGGCCGCCGCCTGCGCACGCTCGACCCGATGCAGACCGTCGCCAACTATATCATGCCAAACCGCGTCCCGGCGTCGAACTGCATCCACGACTCGGTTGAAATCTCAGCTATGGAGCGCTACATCCGCCAGAAGCGGAAGGAGGGACTGACCGGCTTCGGCATTATGCACGTTTTCCTCGCGGCCTATGTCCGCGTCGTGGCGAAATATCCGGCGGTTAACCGCTTCCTCTCCGGCCAGCACGTCTATTCCCGCGACGATGATATTCAGTTTTGCCTGACGGTGAAGCTGTCGATGTCGACCGACGCATCGGAATCGATTGCGAAAATCCACCTCAAGCCGACCGACACGGCCTACGACGTCTACGAAAAGCTCAGCAAGGCCGTGGAGGAAATTCAGGGACATGAGCTTGGCAGCGACTTCGACAAGACTGCCAAGGTACTCTCGCTGATTCCGGGTGTGCTGTTCAAATTTGTGGTCTGGCTGCTGAAGCTGATGGACTATTTCGGCCTGCTTCCCAAGTTTCTGCTCGAGGTCAGTCCGTTCCACGGCTCGATCTTCTTCACCTCGATGGGGTCGCTTGGCATTCCGCCGATCGTGCACCACCTCTACGATTTCGGTAATCTGCCGGTCTTTGTGGCGTTCGGCTGTAAGTACCGGAGAAATGAAATTGAGGACGATGGCACCGTTGTGTGCAAGAAATATGTAGATTATACGGTTAATACCGACGAGCGCATCTGCGATGGATTCTACTTTGCGACCACGATGAAGTATATGAAGCGCCTGATGAGCCACCCGGAGCGGCTGGATGTGCCGCCCGAGGAAGTAGTACATGATATTGAGTGACAAAAAGGCGCCCCGCAGCCGGGGCGTTCTTTTTTGCCTGTGCGGATTGGAGCGTATATGGCGAGAAAAGCAAATCGGAAAAACGCAGGGGCGCCGGTGGCGGCGCTGGTGGTGCTCGTATTGCTGTTGGCACTGGGGAGAGTGCTGCTGCCGCAGGAGCAGACAGCGCAGACGTACCCGGACGGCGAGCTGCAGGTCTGGTTTCTGGACGTGGGGCAGGCGGACGCCAGCCTGCTGCTCTGCGACGGCGAAGCGATGCTCATCGACGGCGGCAATGTGGATGACGCGAGCTACGTCGTGGCCAGCCTTGCGCAGTACGGCGTCACGTCGCTGGACTATGTTATCAATACCCACTGCGACGAAGATCACGTCGGCGGACTGGCCGGCGTGCTGGCGAGGTTCCCGGCGGAGCACGTCTGGTCGAGCACCACGGAGTATGGGACGCGCGCGTTTTCCAATTTCCTGAAATATGCCGGGGAGCAGGGGAAACAGGTCGAGCTTCCGTCCGCCGGCGATACGTTCCAGCTTGGCGGCGCGGAGGTCACGGTGCTCGGGCCGCTGCGCGACTATGAAAACAACAATGAAAACTCCATCGTCCTGCGCGTAGACTACGGCGATACGTCGTTTCTGTTCACCGGCGACATGGGCATCACCGCCGAGGACGAGCTGGTGGAGTCCGGCGCGAAGCTGGACGCCACGGTGCTCAAGGTCGGCCACCACGGCAGCGCGGGATCGACCGGCTATGTCTTTCTGCGCGAGGTCATGCCGGAGTACGGCGTGATCTCCGTCGGTGCGGATAATTCCTACGGCCACCCGACGGAAGCCGCGCTCAGCCGCCTGCGCGACGCGGACGTCAAGCTGTTTCGCACGGATTTGCAGGGGGTGGTGCACGCCGTCAGCGACGGCAAGAGCGTGACCTTTGAAACCGAGCGCACGGCGGCGGACGCGCAGATCAATCCGACGATCGAGGACGCGCCGCAGATCTATATCGGCAACAAAAATTCGCGGATTTTCCACGTCTCCACCTGCCGTAGCTGCCCGGCGGAGCAGAACCAGGTGCGCTTTGAGACGGTATGGGACGCCATGGCGCAGGGGTATCGCGCCCATAGCTGTGTGGAGTGATCCGCTGTATAAATCATTTTGCGGCACGTTGTTTCGGTTCGTAGGAGCCGATGTCCGTGTCAGCCTACACCTGCTGCCGCAGCAAAAGGCTCCCCTTATGAAAGGGAAGCTGTCACGGTGCAGCCGTGACTGAGAGGGTTTCCTTTTATTTCTCTCCGCATCCGAAGAAACGCCTTTTTTGAACTCATTCTTTTCTTTCTCAGCCAGAAAGAAAAGAATGGGTTCAATCTCCCAAGAAAAGAAAGAGGGCACGGTGCAACCGTAGTCTTGAATTTGACGCAGAAGATCTCGGCCTTCATCCGTCTGCCCGATTCTTTCGCATTTCGGAGACACCGGAGTGCTGACCGCCACGTTTTTCGGAATCATCTTTTGAAATCAAAAAATGGGTCTCCGGTAGGGGACCCATTTGCAATCTGCAATTTCAAACGTCAATACATGGCGGCGGCAAGCGTCTGGTGAGCGAGCGTATATCCCTGTTCCGTCGGGTGGATGCCGTCGGGACAGAGCAGCGCCGGGAAGTTACGGCTTTGCAGGAACGCACTGCGCAGATCGACAATCCGGCAGCCGAACGCGCGCGCCATTTGGACAGCCAGCGAATTGTAGTATTCCTGCCAGCGGTAGAGGTGCTCCGCATCGCCGAGCCAGTGCAGGATCTTACCGCCGTCGCGCCCCTTGCTGATGAAGCGCAGGTAGCGCTCCGAGTCGAGCGGGACGAGCGACGCGACCGCGACCATTGCGCCCGCGTCCTGCGCGCGGCGGATGGCCTTGCGGAAGCTCTCGATGAAGGTCTGCGGCGCGACGTTCGGCTGGTGCTCAGCGTCCGGTGCGTCGGAGATGGCCTGCCAGTTGTAGTCGCAGTCGTTGCCGCCGTAGCCGAGCAGGACGGTTGTCTGGGTATCGCAGGCATGAAGATGCCTTTCCATGCTGCGCAGACCGTCTTGAATCGTTGCGCCCATCTTCGTGTGGTTCTCAATTTCAATACCGCGCGCTTGGAGCTGCGGCAGGTCGTGGTCAGGGCAGAGGTGGTAGCCTGTGCCGTTAAAGGTAACGCCCTTGATGATGGAGTCACCGAACAAAATGAGTTTTTTCATCGTTGAATCCCCCTTGCGCTTGAGCAGCTTTTTCATGCTTCCAGTGTAAGCCAGACGGCGGAAAAAGTCTCCCGAAAGAACAGAAAACCGGCTCTCCTGTGCGGAAAGCCGGTGGTTCCAGTTCCGAGAATGCGGCTCTACTGTCAGTAGAGTGCTGAAATCTCAAGGGGTTTGCCGCGTCAGGGCACGTAAAAGAGAATGCTGAGCGCAATGAAAACCTGCGCTATGTAATAGAGCACGTGCAGCACCGCGTTGCGGTAGGGACTGTCGTTTTTGCCGAACGAGAGCACGACGAGCATATTGTCGCTCAGGCTGAAGCAGAGACCGCCGAGGAAAAACAGGAACAGCGCGCGGCTTCCGCTCAGCAGTGCGCCAGTCAGCGCGCAGGCCGCGACGAAAATCACGCAGCCGATATACACCACGCCGAGCGGCATGATCTTCCCGGCCTTGACCTCCATCGCGTGGGAGTAATACCCGGCTACGGCCAGCGCCACCAGCGTAATCGGAATTGCGTACGTCCAGGCGCGCGGCGCGGCGGTCAGCACGGCGAGCACGTAGAAGATATGGCCGATGAAAAAGGCGAGGGTTCCGCTGACAAACCAGACGTTATGCAGCCGTTTGGAGAGAAAGCGCAGCGCAAGCAGCAGATCGCCGAGCATTCCGAACAGCAGACCGATCAGGACATAGAATGCGTAGATGCTTTCGCCGCAGATGCGGATGCACTGAAGGCCGAGCAGCACGAACATCAGCGATGCAGCGGTTTTCAGAATGATGCCTGGCAGATTGCGCCGCCGGTAGGACTGCATGATGAACAGCGTTTCCAAAATGCAGCCGGCTGCAATCAATAAAATCAGAAACATGGCGCAGTCTCCTTCCTTTTTTCAAGTTTTATCATATCATACGCGGAAAATGCTGTCAAATTTGTCGGAAAAGAAATTGACAGGGAACGCGCCATGGCGTAAGATAGAAAAAAACCGAGGAGGCAGATCGCGATGCGTGATTATGCGGTAGAACTGGAAAAAAGAGTTGCGTTCATTCAGAACGTGTTGCAGCAGTCCGGAGCAAAGGGGATTGTCTTTGGCAATTCCGGCGGTAAGGATTCGGCACTGGTCGGAATCCTCTGCAAAAAGGCCTGCGACAATACCGTCGGCATTATGATGCCGTGTGAGTCGAAGCGAAACTTCGGCATCGACATGGACGACGGCGGCGAGGTTGCCCGCCAGTTTGACATTGAAAACCGCACCGTCGACATCACGGAGACAAAGCAGACGCTTGTCAAGGCGCTCGCCCAGGTGACGGAGCTGAACCAGCAGGCGCTTGTGAACATCAATCCGCGCCTGCGTATGGCGACGGTCTACGCCGTGGCCGCGGCGGAGGGGCGGCTGGTAGCCGGCACCGGCAACCGTTCCGAAGCCTACATGGGTTACTTCACCAAATGGGGCGACGGCGCCTACGACCTCAACCCGATTGCCGATCTCACAGTGACGGAGATCTATGAATTCCTGCGCTATCTCAATGCACCGCAGAGCATCATCGACAAGGCTCCCTCTGCCGGCCTGTTCGAGGGACAGACCGACGAAGCGGAAATGGGCGTGACCTATGCCGCAATCGACCGTTTCCTGATGACCGGCGAAGCAAACGACGCAGACCGCGCCGTGATCGAGCGCTATCATGCGCGCTCCGAGCACAAGCGCACCGGCGCTGCGGTCTATCACGATTGAGTTGAGTTTCAATCAAACCTGCCGTCCGCATAACGCGCGGACGGCAGGTTTTTTGTGAAAACGGTGGAGCACCATCCGATTTCCGAAAATGAAAAGCCGCCCGCCGGAGCATCCGGCGGGCGGCGATGATATACAGTGCGATCGGTGCTTACTTGGCAAAAACCTTCTTCAGGCGGGCAAAGCGGGGCAGGCCGTCCTCTTTTTCGAGCTTGGTCTCGCCCTGAATCAGCGGCAGCGCGTAGGCAGTGAAGTCGGCGGTGACGTTGTTGCCCTCGGCGTTGATCCATTCCTTCGGGAATTTCTTCTCGAAGTTGGCAACGTCGCTCAGATTGAACAGCTTCGCACGGCAGGTGTAGCCGTTGGTGCGGTCGCACTCGAAGCCGACCATCTTGTCGGTCACGCCGGCGAGCATCTCCTCCACAGCGGTCTTGCCGGACATGAAGGACTCGTCGATGTCAGTCTGGGATGCGCAGTGCGCAGCGCAGCGCTGGAGCAGGCTCAGCTCAATGCCGCGAACCTTCGCGCCGGTCTTTTCCTTGACGACGTTTGCCAACAGCGCGGCAAGGCCGCCGAGCTGTGCGTGGCCGAAGCCGTCAGTTGCGGCGGTCTTTGCTTCGGAGACGAAGCGGCCGTCGGCATAGTGGATGCCCTCGGAGACGGCGACGATGCAGTTGCCGTTCTTCTTGTAGCATTCGGAGACGTCAGCGACGAACTTGTCCATATCGAAGTCGACCTCGGGCAGATAGATGAAGTCGACGCACGGCTCCTTCGCGTTAGCCAGTGCGGCAGCGGCGGTCAGCCAGCCGGCATGACGACCCATGCACTCAATGACGGTGATCTGGCCGATGTTGTAGACGCGGGAATCGCGGGCAACCTCCATCGCGCTGGTGGCGATATACTTCGCGGCGGAAGCATAACCCGGGCAATGGTCGGTGCCGAACAGGTCGTTGTCGATGGTCTTGGGTACGCCCATGACGCGGCACTCATAGCCAACCTTGTTCATATACTTGGAGATCTTGTTGCAGGTGTCCATGGAGTCGTTGCCGCCGTTGTAGCAGAAATAACGAACGTCATACTTCTTGAAGATCTCGAGGATGCGCTTGTAGTCGGTGTCGTCGACATCAGGATCGGCGATTTTGTAGCGGCAGGAGCCGAGCGCGGACGACGGGGTATAGGGCAGGCGGTCGAGCTCTGCACGATCTTCCTCGTCCATGCAGAGGAGCTGATCGTCCAGAACGCCCTTGATGCCGTGGTAGGCGCCGTAGACCTTGGTGATGCAGTCAGAATCCAGCGCGGTGCGGATGACGCCATACGCGGACGCGTTGATGACGGACGACGGGCCGCCGGACTGACCGATAATCAGAGAACCTTTGAGCATAGCACACATAATAGTATCCTCCTAAAAACTGATGGTTTGTTCTTCAATTCAAATTAACCAAAAGAAATATAACATAAAAGCAGGAAATTGTAAATTCATCTATTGCATAAATTCTGTTGTTTTGGTAAAATTCTTTTTGGAAAGTCTAGCGAAACCCTATACAAGATATAAAGGAGAGAAATATTATGCCTCTGGTAACGACAACTGAGATGTTCAAGAAGGCGTATGACGGCGGCTATGCCATCGGCGCGTTCAACGTCAACAACATGGAAATCGTGCAGGGTATCACCGAAGCCTGCCAGGAAGAAAAGGCTCCGGTTATCCTTCAGGTCTCCAAGGGCGCGCGTGCTTACGCGAACCACAACTATCTGGTCAAGCTGGTCGAGGCGGCCGTCATCTGCTGCCCGGACATCCCCATCGCGCTGCATCTGGATCATGGCCCCGACTTTGAGACCTGCAAGGCCTGCATCGACGGCGGCTTTACCTCCGTCATGATCGACGCCTCCTCCAAGCCCTTCGAAGAGAACATCGAGATCACCCGTAAGGTCGTCGAGTATGCGCATGACCACGGCGTTGTCGTCGAGGCCGAGCTGGGCACGCTCGCCGGCATCGAAGACGAAGTGAAGGTCGCGGCGCACGCTGCTTCCTACACCCGTCCGGAAGAAGTTGAGGAGTTCGTCTCCAAGACCGGCTGCGACTCCCTGGCCATCGCCATCGGCACCAGCCACGGCGCTTACAAGTTCACGGCTGATCAGTGCACCCGCAACGAAAAGGGCATCCTCGTTCCGCCTCCCCTGCGCTTCGACGTCCTCGAGGAGGTCTCCAAGCGTCTGCCCGGTTTCCCGATCGTGCTGCACGGTTCTTCCTCCGTCCCGCAGGAATACGTGAAGATGATCAACGAAAACGGCGGCAAGATGCCGGATGCTGTTGGTATTCCCGAGGAGCAGCTCCGTCATGCAGCCGAGCTGTCCGTCTGCAAGATCAACATCGACTCCGACCTGCGTCTTGCCATGACCGGCACGATCCGTCAGTTCTTCAATGAGCATCCCGACAAGTTCGACCCGCGCGAGTACCTGAAACCCGCCCGTGCCAACATCAAGGAGCTTGTTCGTCACAAGCTGATCGACGTCCTCGGCTGCGCCGGCAAGGCCTAATTGAAGCATTATAAAAAAGAGCAGGCTGTGTAGCCTGCTCTTTTTGTGTCAAAGAAACGCTTTTTTGAACCCATTCTTTTCTTTCTCTGCCAGAACGTTTTGCGCCCCCATTCTTTTCTTTCTCCGAAAAGAGGCGAAAAGAATGGGGGCGTAAACGCCCGTTTCTCAAAGAAAACGCGAAGCTGCCCAGCGGGGCAGCTCCGTTTTTTCTTCTTAATATTCTGATGTCTCTGTCATAATCAGCGCTGCGATCAAATACACCCACAGGCTCAGTCCGCCCGCAAAGAACAGCACGACGGCGATCAGGCGCACCAGCGTGGAATCGACGCCGAAATAATGCGCGATGCCGCCGCAGACGCCGCAGATTTTTTTGTCGATCGATGCACGATATAATTTCTTTTCTTCCATGGTAATCAGACTCCTTTTCTGTCATTCAGTCAATAAGCTGTAATTCGCCTTGACGGTCAGGATGCGGAGCACGCTCTCGTCGATACGCGCTTCGGTGAGCGTGCCGGCATCGACTGCGGCTTTCAGTCCATCATATGCGGCCTGTAAGTCCTCCGGCATGAGAATCATGTCGCATCCGGCCGCAATCGCCGCGACGGCGGCCTGCGCCGGTGTGTAATCATCGGTGATCGAAGCCATCTGGTGTGAATCTGTAATTATGACGTTCGCATATCCCAATTTGTTCCGCAAAAGATCGGTGACAATTTTGCTCGACAGATCGGCGGGAGCGTTGCCGCCGGTGACGGACGGATAGCGCAGATGTGTGACCATGATAAACGGCACATCCTGGTCGGCGAGAATCCGCCGATAGGGAATGAGGTCGCAGCTCTCCAGCTCCTCCAGCGTTTTGTCAATGACAACGGCGCCCTCATGGTCGTCGGCGGCTGCACCGCCATAGCCGGGGAAGTGCTTCAGGCAGGGGATGACGCCGCCGTCGGTCAGCGCGTTCGAGACAATCCCGGCCAGCGACGCGCAAAGTTCCGGATCGGTGCCAAACGAGCGCGAACCGATGGCTGCATTCTTTCCCGAGGAGACGTCTGCAACCGGCGCAAAGTCGAGGTTAAATCCGAGCGCGTGCAGATTGCCGGCGATCTCCTGCCCGGCGGCATAGGCCGCGGCGGGGTCGGCGCTCTCGCCGACGGACTGCATCGTGCCGACGCCGGTGTCGATGGCAAGGCCGCTCGTCTTTAAGCGGGAGACGGTGCCGCCCTCCTCATCCACGCCGAGAAACAGCGGGATTTTGGAATAGGACTGCGAATTTTTCAGCAGCGTGACGGTCTGCGCGCGGTTTTCGAGGTTTTTGGCAAAGTAGACCAGACCGCCAACCGGCATACTCTCAATTGCGGCTTTTGTTGCGTCGCCGGCCAGCGTCGCGGTCTCCACGCCCGTGATGGCCTCCGGTGTGACGAAAAAGAGCTGCCAGAGCTTTTCGTCCAGCGTCATTCCGGCGAGCGTCTGCCTGGCCAGCTTGACCGCTGCGGCAGCGGCTTCATCCTCCGGCTGCGGCGTTTCGCTCTCGTCCGGCTCCACGGTGTTCGACAGGTTCGGCAGATCGCCCTCATAGGCTTCCTCCCGATCCGGTGCGGCCGTGCTGTTCGTCTGGTCAAACACGGCGCCGGTCTGGATGGAGTCTACGGTTCCGGCCTGCTTTTCCGGCAGCGCACGGAGCAGCAGAATGCCCGCGCCGGTCACCAGCGCCAGACAGAGCAGAACCACGGCAACGGAGAACAGATTTCTGTGATTGCGTTTCATAGAAGCTCCTTATTTGTGGTAGAGGGAATGCGACTGGTAGACCGGCTCATAGGTCACGTGCATTCCGAGTTTCTTAAAGGTGTTCTCGTCAACGGACGAAAGGATGACCGAGGAATGCACCTCGCCACCGCGCAGGCCGGACAGCGCTTCCATCGCCAGCTCCGCCGTCGGATTTGTGACGGCCGACATCGAAAGCGCAATCAGCACTTCGTCGGTGTGCAGCCGCGGGTTCGAGTTGCCGAGATGCTCCACCTTGAGATGCTGAATCGGGGCGAGCACCATCGGCGCAATCAGGTTCACCTTGTCGTGAATCCCGGCCAGCGCCTTCAGGCTGTTGAGCAGCGCGGCGGAGCACGCACCCATCAGTCCCGACGTCTTGCCGGTGACAATTCTGCCGTCCGGCAGCTCGATGGCTGCGGCCGGCGCACCGGTCTCCTCGGCCTTCCTGCGTGCCGCGGGTACGCAGGGGCGCATCTCCGGCGTGATGTGCAGATAGTTCATCAGCATCTCCTGCTTGTGCAGCTCGCTCGGCTCGGCCAGACCCTTTTTCACGTTGCAGGCCGTTGTAAAATAGCGGCGGATGATCTCCTGAATCGACGCTTCGCGGCATACCTCGTCGTCGATGATCGCGCTGCCGATCATATTCACGCCCATGTCCGTCGGACTCTTATACGGGCACTCGCCGTAGATCTGGCGGAACATCGCTTCAAGCACCGGGAAGATCTCCACGTCGCGGTTGTAGTTGACCGTGGTCACGCCGTAGGCCTCCAGATGGAACGGATCGATCATGTTCACATCGGCCAGATCCGCCGTCGCCGCTTCATAGGCGAGGTTGACCGGGTGCTTGAGCGGCAGACTCCACACCGGGAACGTCTCATATTTCGCGTAACCGGCCTGCGTGCCGCGTTTGTGCTCGTGGTAGAGCTGGCTGAGACAGGTGGCCATCTTACCCGAGCCGGGACCCGGCGCGGTCACAACGACAACAGGGTGGCTGGTTTCGATGTATTCGTTCTTGCCGAAGCCGTCGTCCGAGACAATCAGTCCGACGTTTGAGGGGTAGTCCTCGATCGGGTAGTGCTTGTAAACCCGCACGCCGAGATTCTCCAGCTTGTGCTGGAACAGCTCTGCCGCGTGCTGCCCGGCGTACTGCGTGATGACGACCGAGCCGACGTAAAGGCCGATGCTGCGGAACGCGTCAATCAGGCGCATCACGTCCATATCATAGGTGATGCCGAGGTCGCCGCGCCGCTTGTTCTGTTCGATGTGTCCCGCGCAGATCGCAATCACGATTTCCGCCTGTTCCTTGAGCTGAAGCAGCATTTTTATCTTGCTGTCCGGCTCAAATCCGGGCAGCACGCGCGAGGCGTGATAGTCGTCAAACAGCTTCCCGCCAAATTCGAGATAGAGCTTGCCGCCGAAGCGGTCGACGCGTTCCAAAATTTTCTGAGACTGCAAACGCAGATAGGTTTCATTGTCAAATCCGATTTTTCCCATGCTTTCACCGATCCTGTATCACAATATATTCCACACTATATGATAGAGCGAAACGAAACGAATTGCAATGGCTCCGCGCGGAAAAAATAGAACAAAGATACGCGCCGCTTTTTGACGGAAATCGACAAGACGCACGCGGCTTGACTTTCAAATGGAAAATCAGTATAATAATTCCAATATAATGGGTGTTTAGGCTCATATTCAGCACGAAATGTAGGGGACACAGATGAAAAAACAGCAAGCGTACGGAAATGAATCCATTACCTCTCTCAAAGGCGCCGACCGGGTGCGCAAGCGCCCTGCCGTCATCTTCGGCTCGGATGGACTGGAAGGCTGCGAGCACGCAGCGTTTGAGATTCTCTCCAATGCCATCGACGAAGCGCGCGAGGGCAACGGCGACACGATCATTGTCACGCACTTTCTAGACGATTCTCTCGAGGTGGAGGATTTTGGCCGCGGCTGTCCCGTCGATTGGAACGAAAAAGAGCAGAAATACAACTGGGAGCTCGTTTTCTGTGAGCTCTACGCCGGCGGCAAATATGACAACAACACCGGCGGCGACTACGAATATTCCCTCGGCCTGAATGGTCTCGGCGCCTGCGCCACGCAGTACGCCTCAGAATATTTCGACGCCACTGTCCGCCGCGACGGCTATAAATATACACTCCATTTCGAGCGCGGCGAGATTGTCGGCAAGCTGAACAAAGAGCCGGCCGACCGCAAAAAAACCGGCTCCACCTTCCACTGGAAGCCCGATCTCGAGGTTTTTACCGATATCCATATCCCGCCCGAATACTTTGAGGATACGCTCAAGCGCCAGGCCGTTGTCAACGCCGGCGTCAGCTTCCGCTACCGCCGCGAGACCGAAAAAGGCAAATTCACCGAAACCGAATACCGCTACGAGCACGGCATTCTCGACTATGTGACGGAGCTGGCCGGGCAGACGCCGCTCACCGCGCCGCAGTTCTGGGAAGCCGAGCGCCGCGGCCGCGACCGCGAGGACAAGCCGGAATACAAGGTCAAGATCTCGGCCGCGTTCTGCTTTTCCAATCAGGTCAATCGTATTGAATACTACCACAACTCCTCGTGGCTCGAATACGGCGGTGCGCCGGAGAAGGCCGTCCGCAATGCCTTCGTCTACGCGATCGACGCCTACCTGAAATCGCAGAACAAATACACCAAAGCCGAGCCAAAAATCACGTTCCAGGACGTGCAGGATTGCCTGATACTGGTCACAAACTGCTTCTCCACGCAGACGTCGTATGAGAACCAGACGAAAAAGGCCATCACGAACAAATTCGTGCAGGAGGCCATGACGGAGTTTTTCCGCAGCCGCCTTCACGTCTACTTCATCGAAAACAAGGCCGAAGCCGACAAAATCGCCGATCAGGTGCTCATCAACAAGCGCAGCCGCGAAACTGCGGAGAAGGCGCGTCTGAACATCAAAAAGAAGCTGACCGGCTCGGTCGACATCGCCAACCGCGTCCAGAAATTCGTCGACTGCCGCACCAAGGACGTCGCCAAACGCGAAATCTACATCGTCGAGGGCGACAGCGCGCTCGGCGCGGTCAAGCTCTCGCGCGACGCGGAGTTCCAGGGCATCATGCCCGTCCGCGGCAAAATTTTGAACTGCCTGAAGGCCGATTACGACCGCATCTTCAAGTCCGAAATCATCACCGATCTCATCCGCGTCCTCGGCTGCGGCGTCGAGGTGCAGGTCAAAAAAGCCAAGGATCTCAGCGCGTTCGACCTGCAAAACCTCCGCTGGAACAAGGTCGTCATCTGCACCGATGCCGATGTCGACGGCTACCAGATCCGCACGCTGATTTTGACTATGATCTACCGTCTCTGCCCCACGCTCATCGAGCAGGGATATGTCTATATCGCCGAGTCGCCGCTCTATGAGATTGCCTGTAAGGAGAAAACGTGGTTTGCCTATACCGAAAGTGAAAAAGCGGAAATTTTGAAGTCGCTTGAGGGCAAAAAGGTCACAATCAACCGCTCCAAAGGTCTCGGCGAGAACGACCCGGAGATGATGTGGATGACGACCATGAACCCCGCCACGCGGCGGCTCATCAAGGTCATGCCGGAGGATATGGCGCTCACACAGCAGATGTTCGATCTGCTCCTCGGCGATAACCTTCAGGGGCGAAAGGATCATATCGCCGAGAATGGATATAAATATCTCGATCAGTTGGATGTGTCATGATCAACAATTGGAATGATCGAGCAAGAACGCTGCGAAAAGCACAGACAAAAGAAGAACGAAAACTTTGGTATGACTTTTTGCGTACCTATCCGGTGCAGTTTCGGAGACAAGTTGTTCTCGTTCCGTACATTGTTGATTTTTATGCACATCAGGTGAAACTGGCGATTGAGCTGGACGGCAGCGGGCATTATGAATTGGAGCAGTTGGAATATGATCTGCGCCGCACAGACTATCTGAAAAAGAAGTACGGAATTTCGGTGCTTCGTTTTTCCAATACAGACATCGACCGGAATTTCGCTGGCGTTTGTGAACAAATTGATTTGTTGGTCAAAGCAAGCAGCAGAAAGGCTTCCCCCGGGGGAAGCTGTCACGGCGCGAGCCGTGACTGATGAGGGTCGGGGAGCAAATACAAACTGTAACGCATTTGGGTGAATGCTCCAGACCCTCATCCGCCCCAGTGTGCGCACTGGGGCACCTTCCCCGCCGGGGAAGGCTTTGTTTGCTGCGAATGTGATTTGAAGGATAAAACATCATGCCAAAAAAGAAGAACAACGAAGAATCTCATCATAAAACCGATCCGAACGTCATGGGTCTCCATGCCGAGGTGCAGGAGCAGCCGATCTGCCGCACGCTCGAGGAGAACTATATGCCCTATGCGATGTCGGTCATCGTCTCCCGCGCGATCCCGGAGATCGACGGCTTCAAGCCGTCCCACCGCAAGCTGCTCTACACAATGTACCAGATGGGGCTTCTGACGAAGCCGCGCACCAAGTCGGCCAATATCGTCGGCCAGACGATGAAGCTCAACCCGCACGGCGACGCTGCCATCTACGACACGATGGTGCGCCTTGCCCGCGGCAACGAGACGCTGCTGCATCCGTTTGTCGACTCGAAGGGCAACTTCGGCAAGGTCTATTCGCGCGACATGGC
>CAKUJA010000041.1 GCA_934661135.1 uncultured Oscillospiraceae bacterium | reverse complement strand
ATCACGGCCTGCCAGGTGCCGATGCACATCATGGAGCTCTGCTGCGAGTCGCTCGACTGCATCGCAACGTTTGCCGCGAAGGGGTCCAGACTGGCTGTTTCTGATGCAGGCTGCGGCGCAACGATCGTAAAGGCCGCGCTTCAGGCAGCGTCATTGAACGTGTTTATCAACACAAAGACGCTTCAGAACCGCGAAGTCGCCGAGGAAATGAACGCAAAGTGCCTTGGTATGCTCGACAAATACGGCAAGCTGGCCGACGAGATCTTTGAGACCGTTAAGGCCGGATTCTTCAAATAAATTTCGGAGGAAAGAACTATGGCAAAGCAACTGCTTGGCAAAGAAGTCACTGCTGCAATGAACGCGAAATTGCAGGAGCGCGTCGCGGCATTGAAGGAAAAGGGTCTCACCCCGAAGCTCGCCATCGTCCGCTGCGGCGAAAATCCGTCTGACCTCTCCTATGAGAAGGGCGCGACGGCGCGCGCGGAGCTGATCGGCGTCGAAGTGCAGAAGTTCATTCTGCCCGAGGATGTCACCAAGGAAGCGCTGATTGCGCAGATTGAGGCGATCAACGCGGACGATTCCATCCACGGCTGCCTGATGTTCCGGCCGCTGCCGAAGCACCTCAAGGCCGATCAGGACGAGATCTGCAACCATCTGGCGGCTGCAAAAGACGTCGACTGCATGACTGACCTCTCTAACGCGGGTGTGTTTACCGGCAAGAAGCTCGGCTTTGCGCCCTGCACACCGCAGGCCTGCATGGAGATTCTCGACTATTACGGCATCGACTGCAAGGGCAAGAACGCCGTTGTCATCGGCCGCAGCTTGGTGGTCGGCAAGCCGGCCGCGATGATGCTGATGGCGAAGAACGCCACAGTCACCGTCTGCCACACGAAAACGGTCGACGTCGCTGGTATTGCGCGCAAGGCCGACATTCTCGTCTCCGCTGCGGGCGTGCTGAACAGCCTGACAAAGGACTATGTCTCCCCGGGTCAGATTGTCATCGATGTTTCGATCAACTGGGACCCCGAGAAGATCAATGCCAAGGGCGGCAAGGGCGCGATCGCGGGCGATGCAGTGTATGCCGAAGTCGAGCCGATTGTGGAGGCCATTACGCCGGTTCCCGGCGGCGTCGGCTCCGTAACGACGTCCGTGCTCATCGGCCATGTGGTTGAAGCGGCCGAGCGGACACTGTAAACAATCTGTTTGTTGGAATTTGCCGCGGGAAACCGCGGCAAATTTAAAAAAGGGGAGAGATTTTTGAAAGAAAAAACGAAAACGCCGGAGCGGGCGCTCCGGCTGTGGTTCTGGCTGTTTGCGGCGGCCTGCCTGATTGCGGCTGTTGCGATGCCGGATCGTGCGGCAATGCTTGCGGGACTGAAGCGGATCTGCGTGCTGCCGTATCAGTCGGCAAACCCGTATTTTGCGGCAGAAAACGGCGGGTTTGCGGGGACGTTCTTAAATGCCGCTCTGATTTGCGCAATTTGCGCGGCGGTTTATTCGCTGCCGGGCAGCAAGCCGGACGGCGTGTCGGTGCTGGCGTTTTTCCTGACGGCGGGGTTTTCCTTCTGGGGGATTACGGTGCTGAATATCTGGTTCTGCTTCGCCGGGACGCTGATTTTCTGCTTTGTGCGGAAGGTCAACCCCTGCACGCAGGGCAACGTGTTCCTGTTCTCCACGGGCATTGCACCGCTGATGACGGATCTTCTGATTCGCTACCCGGGCGCGGAGGCGCACGGCGTAACGCTGCTCGGCTGCGTGCTGGCGCTGCTGGCCTGCTGCCTGATCGGGTTGATTTTGCCGGCGGGACTGGCGCATAGCCCGAAGATGCACAAGGGATACGACCTCTACTCCGCAGCGGTGCCGATTGGTCTGGTCGCGTTTTTCCTGCGTGCGGTGCTCCATCGCGTGCTCGGCGGGACGCTGGCAGACGGCGTGGGCGTCGGCGCGGGCGATGGGAACTGGCTTGTGACGAATGTGTTCTGTATCGCGGTGTTTGTGCTGGCGATTGTGCTGGGACTGTCGTTCGGCGGGAGTTTTCAGGAGTATGGCAAGCTGCTCCGTGACTCCGGGTACAACGTGGATTACGGCGCAAAGTACGGCGTGGGCACAGGCATTTTGAACTTTGGCATCTATGGACTGTTCATTCTGCTCTACTACAACGCGATCGGTGCGAACTGGAACGCCGCGACGCTCGGCTGTGTGCTCTGCATGGTCTGCTGCTGTTTCAAGGGCAGTCATCCGGGCAACGTCTGGCCGATTATGGCCGGCTACGTAGCGGCGTCGTTTGCCACGAAGGGTCTTTGTGCTGCGCTCGGCACGGAGTTTACCACGGCCATCAACGCACAGGCGATTGTGATTGGTCTTTGCTTTGCCAACGGCCTTTCGCCGGTTTCGGGCAAATACGGCTGGTGGGCAGGCGTGTTGTTTGGCGCACTGCACTATGCGCTGGTGACGAGCGTGCCGTTTACACACGGCGGCTTCCTGCTCTACAACGGCGGCTTTACGGCGGCGCTGATCTGCTTCCTGTTCATCCCAGTCATGGAGATGTTCTTCAAGACCAAGGACGAAAAGGCGGCGCTTCGATAAGTACGGATTCCCGGAAAAGCATTCGCTTTTCCGTAATCTCATTCAGATATTCCCACGAAGAAACAGGCTCCGGGTTTTCTCCCGGAGCCTGTTTTGCAATTGCATTTTTTCTAGGGTGTATCTGAAAACGCCCAATGTGACCGGCAGGTTTCAGATACACCCTGGCATTTACTTGACCTGCTCCATAAGATAAAGATTCAGCCTTGACTGCATTCGCTCCACCGCAGTATCCAGATCAATATTCCCAGAAACCAGATCGCCCATTTCTTCCAAAAGAATTGACATTGCCGCTTCGTCATAAAAATCCATCGTCCCGCACGTTTTTGCCAGATCGACAATCAATTGCACATCATCAAATGCCGTGATTTCGGCATAGGGAACGTCGATACGTTTGAGAACTTCCAGATTTTCTTGCAGCAGCGGCGCATAGACAGGCGTTCCGTCCGCACTGTATTCCATCCAGGGATGCAGCAGGAGATATTTGAGAAATTCCCAGCACCCTTCCGGGCAGGAGGTTGACGCACTCACACCCAATGGCATCATCAGCCTGACATCCATGCCGTTGCTCCCGTCCGGAGTTGGCCAGCCAACATAGCCAAGTGTTTGACCGCAACGATAACGGTCAAAGGAAACCTCCAGCGCAGAACTCAGTCCCACATAGCAGCAGATCAGCTCCCCGTCCACAATTCGCTGCGGTACATTTTTGTCGGGGTTGTATCCTCCATCATAGCTCCCGGCCTTCAACGCCGACTGCAAAATCTCACGAAATTCCGGTGTGTCCAGGTTGCACCGTGCTTGTTCATAGTCAATCACGCCGCGCAGATAGCGCCCGCCGATTCTCTCCAGAAAATTCTCCGGGTTCATATAATAAATCATGTCCTGCTCCGGCCGCAGGGACTTTTCTATATTCAGATACTCCGCAATCGTCCAGCCGGTATGAAGCTGCTGTGTCTGCCGGGAACAGCTCAACGCCGCAACACCAAACGTAGGAGACAGAAGATATAGTCCGCCATATTCATGCAGCGCCGTCCACGGGATAATGTCTTTTTCGCTGAATTCGCTGTCCGATGCAATCAGTGGATCAAGATCATACAGAAGTCCCGCACTGATCCACGGAATCGGAGAAAGGATGTCGCTTCTGAAATAATAGAGATCCGCTGCGTCTCCGGCAAACAGCTTTGTCCGCATAACGGTTCCTGCTTGCTCTGGCGACTGGGTATTCTCGGCATAGTCATCCAGCACAACCGTATACTTCGTATTCTCCGCATTGAAATGATTGACGATGCTTGCAAGTGCGCCACCGCGAAGTCCGATGCCGCCCAGCACAAGCGTGGTTTTTCCCTCCGGTGCATCCGGCGTGTCGGACTCCACATCCGCCTGTGAAGGTGCAGAACCCTTCTGCTCTGGTAGATCCTGTGCCGCGGATTCCGACGGTATCGCTTCCTGCGCTGCGGACTCCGGACTTGCAGCGGGTATCTGCACCTTAGAAACGCTCTTTTCTCTGCTGCATCCGTTCAGAAGCGCGCACAAGAGAAGCAGGACAAGCAGAATGGAACTTTTTCGACGCATCTTCAACGCTCCCTTTCCCACGCCGCGCCCAGCACAGCGGAACTATGCTTTGCGAACGGTCATTCCCAGGTGAACTCAAAATAGGATACTGGCTCGCCGGAAATATCTTTCGTTTGTAAGTCGTCTATTGATTTCGGACGCTGTTTCCCGATCGGCCCGGCTTTGCTGAACATCCAGACGGCAAAAAGTGTTATGATTATGCCGCAAAGCGCGGCGGCCGCGTATCTCAGCCATGCTCGCGGTCGGCGTTTTTTCGGAAGAACCAGTTCGTTCGGCACAGCTTCCGGCAGATTGGAATCTGTCTCTAAAACACGCTCCTCTGCATTCTCAAGCTGCAAAAGCCGGTCAATGGACACGCCATAAAGCTCGCCCAGCGTGAGCAGCTTTTCTGTCGACGGCTTCGACTGCCCGCTCTCCCAGCGGGACACCGCCTGCCGGGAAACGTTCAGCTTTGCGGCAACATCTGCCTGTGTCAGCTCAGCCACTTTCCGAGCCTGCGTCAGTTTTTCACCAAGTGTCATATTTTCTCTCCTGATTGTATGGGATTCCGCGATTTTTGTAAACCAAACCCCGGTTGCTTTTTCGCAAGTATTGGTTGCTTTTCGGTTTTTCGCAAATTCAAGCAGACCGCAGTTTACATAATATAATTGTATGGCAGACAGACATCAGGGATGTCGTCCCTACACGACCTCCATAACATACAAATGGACTCTGCGCACGGTTCCGTGCGGGTTCCCCCCCCTCGGAGCTTGGTGTCAAAATGTGATACACCCCCTCCGGGAGCGCGCAGATGAAGATGGCATATGACAATCAATTAGACTCCTGCAAGGAAACGACACGCTTCAGCGTATCTTTTCCTTGATTATCCGCCTAAAACTGCTGCGGTGCGATCCGGGTAATCCGTAATCAGCGCGTCCGCGCCGACGCTGGCGAGGTACGCCATATCCTCCTCGGAATTGACTGTCCAATACTGGATGGCCAGGTTATTGGCATGGGCAAAGTTGATGACCGTTGTCGTGCCGAGGTTGATACCATAGCTCGATTCCGCATCGCCGAACGGCAGCTGGAGCACGTCATAGGAACAGGCAAAGTCCTTTTTGCCGGTCAGCGCAGCAAAATAGAACTGCATAACCTCCTCGGGACTGGCGCTGCGGTGCATATCCGGATAATTCGCCGTGATATAGTCCGCGACCTCATCGCGGAAGCTGCCGACGATGACGCGGTCGAGCAGTCCGCGCGTTTTCAGCGTCGCATAAAGCTGATCTGCCGCAGCCAGACCGACGTCGCCGCCATCCTTGATCTCGATGATGTAGCGATAGTCTCCCGCCGAGGTCAGATAGTCCAGCACCTCGTCGAGCGACAAGATCCGCAGCTCATCCGGCACAGCGTCGCCGCGGAGGTCGGCGTAGGGCGCCTCGCCCGCACCGCTGACAAACTGCGCCGCCATATTCAGCTCCTTGAGCTCCGCCAGTGTCTTGTCGCGCACGAGCACGTTTTCCGCCCCAAACACAGCCGCAGCGTCCGATACGCGGTCGAGCGTGGCGTCGTGCGAGAGCACCAGAACATCGTCCGCCGTCATGTGCAGGTCAAACTCGAAATAATCCACCTGAACATTCGCATTTTCTACACAGCCGCGGAACGCCGCCAGCGTCTCCTCCGGAAACTCTCCTGCGCCGCTTCGGTGCGCCGAGATTGCCGTTTCTCCGGTAATAAACGGATTATCCGTGTCGTAATACTTCAAATTCTCGGGCTTCGAGCGATGACAGAACTGTGCAACGCCGACAATCGCAATCACAACGACCATGCAGAGCAGCACGAGAAGGCTCTTGCCGATGATTTTCTTAACTCTCACAGAACTTCTCCTAACTGATCAATTTGTATAAAGCCATTATATCACATCCAACGCGGTTGTCATAGAAAAAAGCCTTGAATCCATGTCGGATTCAAGGCTTTTTTGTCGGTTTCCTCAAGATCGGCTCAAATTACGGCAGCCGCGCGCGGCAAGCTCTGCGTAGAGCGCATCCGTCTGCTCCGCGCTCATGGTTTTGACCTCGGAGAGGGCATAGGCTTCCCCGATCTGCGCCGCCTTGCCCTTCGCCATATCGTGATAGGGCATGAGGTTGACGGCCTTGATCGCGTCGTAGCGCCGGGAGAGCGTGGCAATCGCGTCATAGTGCGCCGGGAACAGGTTGACCCCCGGAATCATCGGGCAGCGCAGAATCATGTGACAGCCATGTGTGCATAACCATTCCAGATTTTGCAGGATCAACGTCTGCCCCACGCCGGTATACTGCTTGTGCAGCGCTTCTCCAGTCAGCTTATAGTCGAACAGAAAACAGTCGACATACGGCGCAATCTGCGCGTAGCGCTCCGTGGGCGCCTGCCCGGAGGTATCAAGACAGACGTGCAACCCTTCCGCCTTTGCCTGCTGGAGCAGCGCGAGAAGGCCGTCAAATTGCAGCATCGGCTCGCCGCCGCTGACGGTCAGTCCGCCGCCGCTCCGCTCGTAAAAGTCGCGGTCTTTGACAACGACCTGCAAAATCTCATCCGGCGTCATGGCCATCCCGAAGAGCTTCAGCGCATGCCTCAGGCAAGCCTTGGCGCACGCGCCGCAGCGGATGCAGCGGCCGAACTCCACATGATGCCGCCCTTCTGTGTCAAACAAGTGCACCTGACGGGGGCAAACCGACTGGCAGCGGCGACAGGACACGCAGTTTTTCTCCAGAAAGCTGAGCTGCGGCTGCGGCCGCTTGGACTCCGGGTTGTGGCACCAAAGACAGTTCAGCGGACAGCCTTTGAGAAAGACGGTAGTGCGGATGCCAGGGCCGTCGTGCAGGGCGAAGCGCTGGATGTCAAATACGGTCAGTTCTTCCATGGCAACACCCCCGCATCAGTTGAGCGTGCGGTTGAGAATATCGAGCTGAACATCGTCGGGCAGCTCCACATAGCGTGCGCTGAAGCCGCCGACGCGCACAATCAGGTTCGCGTATTTTTCCGGCGTCTTGCGGGCGTTTTCCAGATCCTCGCGGCCAAGAACGTTGATCATCGCCTGCGTGCCGCCGCGACCAAAATATGACTGGAGCAGCGGAACGATGACGGTCTGGCGCATTCCGTTGAAGGTGTCCTTGGAGAACTTCATGTTCTGCACGGTGCCGAAATGGATGTCGCCGCGCGCCTTGAGCAGGGAATTGATGAACGCAGTCACGCCGTTTTTATCCATGCCGGCAGTTGGGTTATTGGCGTTGGAGAGCGAGTCGCCAGCGAGACGGCCGTCGGGCGTGGCGCCGGTATTGCGGCCATAGGTGGTGTTGTCGCGGTTGTTGATGTTAACCATGCCGAAGCAGTCCAAGCCGTAGTATTTGCCGGAGATGGCAAGCATCTTGTAGCAGACCATCTCATGGACGGCCTTCATCATATCGTCGACTTCTTCCAGGTCGTTGCCAAACTTGTCAACGGCAAGAAGCTGCGCGCGGATATCCTCATAGCCGACGAAGTTGGCCTTGAGCGCCGCAAGGAGCTTCTCAGCGGAGATTGTCTTGTCCTCGTAGACGCACTTTTTGATGGCATAGAGCGAGTCGGAACAGGTGACAATGCCGTAGATTTCATCGCTGCCGCCGCACTTCACGCAGCCGCCGCTGATGACGCCGCGTCCCTTGTCCAGGCAGCCGTCATAGAGCAGATTATGCAGGTTGAGCGACATATCCTCGGCGATAATCTCATAGCCGCGGGAATGGTTGCGGGCGCTGACATCCGTCAGGAACTCGACATTTTTGCAATAGGCGTCCCAGAGTTCGTTGAACGTTTTGTAATCGGTCAGACTGGTGCTGTTCGGGGTCATGCGGTAGCAGCCGGTAGAATCGTAGCCGCCATTGATCGTGCCCCAGAGGACGTTGGCCATGTTGAGTACGGAGTTGGGACTGACGATGATGCCGTGGTCGATCGTAAACTCGCCGCAGCCGAGCGGCATCCAATTCAGCGCCGCGTCATAGTCGATGCCGAACACACGCATGACGCCGGGGATAATGTTCTCATCCTGATAGAGCATGGGATAGGTTGTACCCTCGCCGATGCACTCGAGCGCCTTTGCATACAGGCGCGAATCCATGCCCTCGTGCATCCGAAGCGTGAGCTGAGGAACGATGTCGCGCACGCGGCGGGAGACCTCCATGATGACGAGCGCCAGCTCATCGGCCTCCTTCGGATATTTGCGACCAAGGCCGCCGATAATCACACGGTCATCGGTAACCTGTTCCTTGACGATCATCAGCCGCCAAAAGCTCGTGAGCAGGCGGATGGCTTCCTCCTCGTCGATCAGGCCGGACTGGAGATCGCGCTGATAATAGAGCGCGAGATAGTCATCCATGCGCCCCCACTCGCGGGCGCCATCGATGATGGTATAGATGATAACGAGCTGAATCGCTTCGCGGAAGGTCTCCGGCTTGTCGGTTTCGAGCTTGCGGCAGATCCGTGCCATCTCCAGTAGGTCGGCGCGGCGGACATCCGTCCCCTCCTGTGCGGCTAGTTTGTCGGCCTGACCGGCATACCAGTCGAGCGTTTTGATGATGGTTTTCAGCGCCATACGGATGCCCTTGTAGAAATTCGGGTCATGCTCCGGATGCTCGCGCTGCTTCTGCTCAGTGAGATGATAGAGTCCCATCAGGCCGTAGTCGAGCAGCTTGTGATAGTCGAGGAAGATGCCCGCCACGCGTTGCAACGCAGTTGCCGCGTGTGGGAAGTGCGCCAGATCGAGTACTGAGCCGTCGGCCACGCCGCCGGTGACCAGATAGACCTTGTCCGTCGGATCCATCTCTGCGAGGAATTTCTTGGTGCTCGTCCGATCTGTCCAAAACTCGCGCAGGGCGCGCAGCCGGTCGCGGTCGGTCTGCGGGATCGTGGGGTCGGCGATTTTTTCATCGAACCAGTCGAAGTTCATCGCGAACCCCCACTCGCTGTTGATATACTGCGCGTTCATGCCCAGCGGGAAGATGTCTGCACGGCCGCAGAACAGATCGTTCGGCATGATGTTCAGCATGATCTGCGGGAACTGCGCATCAAGGCATTTCGCCTCGCGGATGGCAGGGGGATCGTCCTTGCAGGCGCAGTAGACCTGCGTAAAGGCCTCCATATGGTCGAGCAGCTCGTGGAAATTGAGACGCGGTTCGTTGTTATAGATGGTATCATAGCCGTCGTAAGACGCCTTCGTGCGGATTTTATAGGCTTCTTTCCAGTACATGGTTCGGCTCCTTTCCGAATGAATGAAATGAGCCGGGGCACGTCTGCCACCGGCTCATCAGGAATCGTTATACCGACGCCTTTTGCAGGCGTCCGGCAATTTGGCCTGCATCCGGCATGGCCGGGATCGCACCGTACGCCGTCGTAGTCAGCGCGCCGGCAGCGTTGCCGTAAGTGACTAGCTCCTGTAGCTCACCGCTGTGCATCATGCGCAGCTCCTCGCGCCGCTTACCACGTAGGCAGTAGAGAATCGCGCCGAGGAAGCTGTCGCCCGCGCCGTTGGTATCGACAGCATGAACCGGGAATGCCGGAATATGGCCGAATTCATCGCCGCAGCGGTAACAGGCGCCCATCTCGCCCATCGAGACGAGCACGAGCGAGATGCCTAGCTCCGTAAAGTGCTTCGTCGCGGTTTCGGGGTTGCTGTCGCCGGTGAGCAATAGCATCTCCTCCTCAGAGACCTTGAGCACATCGACATACGGCAGCATCGAGGCCATCTGCGCCTTTGCCTCCGCTTCCGAAGGCCAGAGCGGTGGGCGGTAGTTCGGGTCATAGCTGATGATGCAGCCGGCTTCGCGCGCCGCTTCCACCGCGCGGTGGGTCGCGGAGCGGATCGGCTCATCGGTCAGCGAGAGGGAACCGAAATGGAAAATGTGCGCGTCGCGGATGCGGCTGACATCCACATCCTCCGGCCGGAGCAGCACATCTGCGCCCGGCTTGCGGTAGAATGAGAATGAACGGTCGCCCTGCTCGTCGAGCTGGACGAAGGCCAGCGTGGTATGCGCGCCGTCGGTTTCGAGCAGACCGGTGGTATCAATGCCGCTGCGCTGCATGATGCCGCGCAGGAACGCACCGAAGCCGTCCTTACCGACCATGCCCATAAAGGCCGTCTTTGCGCCGAGACGCGCGGCCTGTGCCAGCACATTGGCCGGCGCACCGCCGGGGTTCTGCGCAAACAGTGGCGAACCGTTGGCCTCGCAGCCGGCGGGCGTAAAATCAATGAGCGTTTCGCCCATAGCGATAATGTCGAACATAGCGCCTCCTATAAAATCTGGCTGAACTCCACGATCTCTCCGTTGGGGCCGAGGACGTTGAAGAAGCGCGTGCCCTTTTCCCAGAACGGCAGGAAGCGGATTTCCGGATCGAGCAGCCGGAGACCGGTCTGATTGGCCAGCTTCCAGACGGCGTCGACATCCGTGACATTCAGCGCTACATGGGCAATCGCGCCGACAGACTGGACCGCGTCGGGACTTTCATAGGTCTCGATCGTCAGGCTGCCAAGGCGGAGAAATACCACGCGGCAGCCGCCGTTGACAGTCTCATAGGCAATCGTGAAGCCAAGTCCCTGATAGAACGCCAGCGTCGCCGCCATATCCAGTGTCGGCAGTCCGATATGCTGGACACCGGTGCAATATTGTTTGAACTCCATATGTATCACTCCTGAATATCAATCAAAACCTTCATCGTGGTTTCGCGGTTCGCATCGATATATTCGTATGCCTTCTGATAATCGCGGAAGGCAAAATGTTTGCTCATAAGCGGCTCGAGCCGGATGCGTCCGTCGTTGACGCAGGCGATCGCGTCCACATAGTCCTCGTGGCGGTACATCATCGTGGTGTTCAGGTCTAGCTCGTGGTCGTTGAGCACAGCGAGGTCGACCTTGGCCATCCCGGCAAATACCGCGACAAGAATAATGGTGCTGCCCTTGCGCGCCCCGGCGATGGCCTGTCCCATCGTGATATCGTTGCCCGCGCAGTCGTAGATCACGTCAGCCTTGTCAGGGCCGAAGGCTTCGATCATGGCATCGCCGAGCGTGGTTCTGCCGGTATTGCTGACATAGTCCGCGCCGCAGCGCTTGGCAAGTTCAAGCCGGTATTCGCTGATATCGCCGATGAGCACCTCGGACGCGCCGAATGCCTTGACCGCCTGCGAAACGAGAATGCCGATCGGCCCCGCGCCGAGCACGGCAACTTTCAGGCCGGTGAGATCTCCCGCCCGCTTGGCCGCATGGACGGCAACGGCGGTAGGCTCAATCATCGCGCCGGCATCGAACGACATCCCCTCGGGCAGCAGCGTAACCTTCGACTGATCAACGACAAAATACTCGCTGGCGGCGCCGGTGGTCTGGAACCCCATGACCTTCAGATCCTCGCAGAGGTTATATTTGCCGTGCGTGCAGCAGTAGCACTTGCCGCAAAAGACCTGCGGCTCGATGGTCGCCCGCTGGCCGACCGCGAGACCCGTGACGCCCTCGCCGAGCTTGGTGATGACGCCGGAGACCTCATGTCCCTGCGTGACCGGATATTTGGTAAACGGATGCTTGCCATGGTAGACGTGAATATCGGAACCGCAGACGCCGATCCGCATCATCTTTATCTGCACCTGGCCGGGGCCTGGCTCCGGAACGGGAATATCACGGAAGGTGATGGTTTTCGGGGCGGTCATAACTTCCTGTAACATAAGAGTTTCTCCTTATCCGCCGAGTTTGTCGTTGAGGAACTTCAAAATCAGCGCCTTGACTGATTCCTGCACAAAGGGATGGTCGGCATGATTGGCGCCGTTGATCAGATAGAGGTCACTGTCGACGCCGTTTTTCTGCAAGGCCTCATAGAGAATGCGGCTGTGCGTGCAGGGGACGAGCGTATCGCCGCTCCCATGCAGCAGCATCGTGGCCGGCATGGCCGGAGTCATCAGGCCGGGCAAATCGGGGTAATTCGCCGTGAAGGGCGGCATATGCGTCTTTTCAAACGGCTCCTTGCAGAGCCTCTGTATTTCGGTGACCGGATACCACGCGACAACTGCGCCGACCGCACTGGACTGTTCCAAATAGTCGCCTATGTCATAGCGCGCGTCGCCGTTCGTACACCCGGCAAGCAGGCTCAAATAGCCGCCGGCGGATTCTCCCATAACCGCAATGCGGTCGGGGTCGATACAGAACTCCTCCGCGTGCGCGCGGGCATAGCGGATGGCTGCCTTGACGTCGGTGAGCTGATCGGGCCAGTCCGTGAGCTGAATCGTGCTGTAATCCACACCGAGCACGGCCCAACCATGCTTGGCGAAGTAGGTCAGCTCCGGCATCCAGAGATTGCGGTCGACCTCGGCAAATGAGCCGCCGCAAAGGAATACCAGCAGGGGATAGCGCGCCTGCTTATCATCGTAGGGGTAGTGGGCACGCGGCTTGAGCAGGGAGCATTTGAGCTGGCGGTATTTGCCGCCGCACCACTCCTGCTTCTGGCTATACACAATGTCCGCCGCAAGCAGGACAGCCGGTTCCTGCACGTCGACATGAAGGATCTGTTCCATGGTACGCCCTCCTTACGGCTTAATGATCGCCTTGCCCTTGCGAACCTTCAGATCAAACGCCTTCTGGATGTCATCCAGCGCAAAGACATCGGAGATGATGTCCTCCAGATGCAGTCGGCCGGAGCTGATCAGCTCTGCCGCCCGGCCATGGGAATACTGGTTCGTGAAGGAAGCGACAACGGTCAGTTCCTTCTGGAACGCCTGGAACGGCATGAAGGGGATCACGCAGTCGGGCGGCGTGAGACCAAAGAGGACTGCCTTTCCACCGCGGCCGGCATAGTCGATGGCGTTGAGCATCGTTTCCTTACGGCCGACGCACTCGATGACCACGGCAACATCCACAATGCCGTTTTCCTCCAAAACAGCTTTGACATCCTCATGCATCGGGTCGATGACGAGATCGGCGCCGTGCTTCTTGGCCAGCGCACGCTTTTCCTCCAGCGGCTCGACAACGATCATCTTCGATGCCCCCGCGATCTGGGCGAGCTGCATCATAATCATGCCGATCGGGCCGCCGCCAATAATCATCACAACGTCGCCCACCTGAATGTTGGCCAGATCGATACCGTGCAGGCAGCAGCCAACCGGCTCGCAGAGCGCGCCGATTTCAAACGGCAGCTCCTTCGGCAGCACAAACACCTGACGTTCAAGCACATTGCAGAACTCAGCGAAGCCGCCGTCGTAGTTAACGCCGGTCGCGGCAAGGTGCGTGCAGAGATGCGGCTTTCCCTTGCGGCAATAGTGACAGCCGTTGCAGCTGATGTTGGGGTCAATCGTGACATGGTCGCCGACCTTGACTTCGGTGACGCCTTCGCCGATCTTCTCGACGACGCCGCTGAACTCATGGCCGAGCACGACGGGCGGGTTGCACTCGGTGGCGCCCTGCGCGCCCTCGTAGATGTGCAGGTCGGTGCCGCAGACGCCGGCGGCCTTCACGCGGATTTGAACCTCACCGGGTTTTGGGTCGGCGATGGGGTGATCTTCCAGACGGATGTCATGCTTTCCGTAAAAAACTGCTGCTTTCATAACTTGTCTCTCCTTTTTACTTTTTCACGACGGACTGACGGCGCTTCTGGATGCAGTCAAAGCCAACGGCCACGAGCAGGATTGCGCCCTTGATGATCTGCTGCACATAGGTGTTGACACCGGCAATGATAAAGCCGTTGCTGAGCACGCCGATGATGAGTGCGCCGGCAACGGCGCTGCTGATGGTGCCGGATCCGCCCGAGACGCTGACGCCGCCGAGCACGAGCGCGGTGATGACGTCAAACTCGAAGCCGTTACCTGCGCCCGGCTGGCCGGAGTTTGTTCTCGAAAGGAGGACGATGCCGGAGATACCCGCGAACAGGCCGCTCATGGAGTATGCGAGGTAGGTCAGCTTTTTTACCGGGAGGCCGGACAGAGCAGACGCTTCAGCATTGCTGCCGATGGCGCAGAAGTGGCGGCCGAAGTAGACCCGGTTAAGGATGAACCAGCTAATGAACAGGCAGACTGCCATAATGATGACCGGAACCGGGAAGATCCAGACATATCCCTGGCCCATGATCGAGAAGCCTTTTTCAAAGCCGAAGATCGGCAGGCCGTTGCAGAGCAGGTATGATGCGCCTGCCAGCGCGATCTGCGTGGCCAGCGTGGCGATCAGTGGGGGAATGCCGATGTTTGCGATGACCCAGCCGTTGAAGAAGCCGGTCAGCACACAGGCAAGCACACCCAGAATACAGGCGATCACGGGGTTCATGCCCTTGTTGACCATCAGCCATGCAACGAGAATGTTGACCAGTGAGACCATCGAGCCGGCCGACAGGTCGATGCCGCCAATAATCATGACGAAGATGAAGCCGGCTGCCGCAATGCCGACCATGGCGGTCTGGCGGGCGATGGTGAACAGGTTGCTGACGGTGAGGAACTTCGGGGAAATGCAGGTAAAGACGAGCATCAGCACGATCAGAACCAGGAAAATCGCGTATTTTTTGAAAATATTCTTTGCTTTCATGTTATTCACTCCATCGTTTGCAGCTCACGCGAGGCGTAGCGCATAATTGTTTCCTGACTGAACGCATCGCGCGTCAGTTCGCCGCTGATATGACCCTCGGCCAGAACGATAATCCGGTCGGACATTCCGATGATTTCCTCCATCTCCGAGGAGATCATAATGATTGTCTTGCCCTCCGCCTTCAGCTCGTTCATCAGGCAGTAGATCTCATACTTCGCGCCGACGTCGATGCCGCGCGTCGGCTCGTCGAAGATGATAAGCTCCGGCTCAGTGGCCAGACCCTTGGCCAGAACGACCTTCTGCTGGTTGCCGCCGGACAGGTTTTTCACCTGCTGGGCGAGAGAAGGCGTTTTGATACGCAGCTTTTCTTCAAAATGCTGTGCCGTGCTCCGATCCTTCTTGTTGTTGATGACTAGGCCTTTCGAGATGCGGTCGAGCATCGAGAGCGTAACATTCTGCTGAATCGTCATCGGCAGCACCGCACCCTGTCGTTTGCGATCCTCCGGGACGAGGTAGATTCCGGCAGCAATGGCCTCCGCCGGGCCTTTGAAGCGAACCTCCTTACCATTCCAGCGCAGAGTGCCGCTTTCTATCGGCTTCACGCCGAACAGCAGCTCGGCCAGCTCGGTGCGCCCCGCACCAATCAGGCCGGCAAAGCCGAGGATCTCGCCGCGGCGGAGCTGGAAGCTGATGTCGTGGTCGCCGTTGCCGGTGAGATGCTCCGCTTCGAGCAGCACCTCACCCGGTTCGTTGTCCAGATGCAGCGGAAATGTGTTCGTCAGCTCGCGGCCGATCATCAGGCGGATCAGCTCCTCCGTGTTGGTCTTGGCCGTTTCGAGCGTAGTAATCATATGGCCGTCGCGCAAAACCGACACGCGGTCGGACAGACGGAAGATTTCATTGAGCCGGTGGGAAATATAGATTATTGTAACGCCCTCTCGCCGCAGGTTTTCAACAACGGAGAGCATATTCTCGACTTCATTGTTCGTCAGCGGAGCGGACGGTTCGTCCATAATCAAAATACGTGCTTTGTGAGAAATGGCTTTCGCAATTTCAACGATCTGCCGGTAGCCGACCGTCAGATCTTTCACCAGAATGGTGGGGTCGATCTCCACATGGAGCTGTTCAAAAATCTTCTTGGCTTCGCGGTTCATCGCCTTTTTGTCGGTGATGGCGCCCTTGCGAATTTCATTGCCAAGAAATACGTTTTCCGCCGCGGTCAGGTCACCAACGGAGTTGAGCTCCTGATAGATGACGGCAATACCAGCCTTTTCGGCCAGCTTCGGCGACATGGCGGAGTAGGTTTCGCCGTTTGCGATAATTTGCCCCTCATCCGGAATTACCGCGCCCGTGCAGGTCTTAATCAGGGTGGACTTCCCGGCGCCATTCTCGCCGACCAGCGCATGGATTTCGCCCTCCCGGATCTCCATGCTGACATCCTCCAACGCAGTGACGCCCGGATAGCGCTTTGTAATGTGGCTTAAACACAAAATGTTGTTTGGCATTCGTGATCCTCTTTTCCAAAACGGAGTTTGTTGAGCTTGCGCCGCTCATTGCTGAGCGGCGCAAGTGTGGAACCAGGTTAGTTGCCGGAGTAGTACTCGTCGACATTGGACGCATCGACCGGGGTCATGGTCTTGTAGACGATGCGCTCATAACTGCCGCTCATGAGCTGCTCAATGTAGCCTGCAACCGCCTCGGCGAAGTCCTTGCCGGAGCCGAGCGTGACGGACATACGGACAGCCTCGTTGTTCTTGATCGCAGCCAGCGCTTCATCGGAGGCATCGGCGCCGAAGCAGCCGTACTCGTCCAGATTTGCACCGGAGGCCTTCAGTGCTTCGTTCGCGCCGACAGCGCCGCCGTCGCCGATGCAGGCGAAGACCTTGATATCAGGATGCGCCTGAAGCATATTCTCTGCAACGGACATACCCTCTGCAACGTTCACGGCAGAATCCTGCGCAACGATGGTGCAATTCGGTGCCTGCTCCTTGATGGCGTCGACAATGCCGTTGGCACGCTCGACGATAACCGGCAAAACCGCGTAGTCGAGAACGGCAATCTCGCAGCCGTCCGGATAGTGCTCGTTGGCCCACTTGGCAGCCTCGGAGCCGATCATCTGGCCAAGGTCATAGTTGTAAACGAGCCAGCACATATCGGCGGCTTCCATGTCGAAGTCCCAGGAGAAAACCTTCACGCCGGCGTCGTGTGCCTTCTGGCAGACATCCTCCAGTGCGTTGACCTCAACCGGATAGATCACCAGAACGTCGATGTCGCTGGCGACGAGGTTCTCAACCTGAGAGATCTGCGTTGCGGAGTTGTTCTGGCAGTCGAGCTCGGTGACTTCCCAGCCTTTTTCCTTGCAGAGGGTTTCAAATTCCTTGCTGGCGGCCGCGAAGATGGGGTTGGTCATATCCTGCATGGCCCAGCCGATCTTCAGCGCCTTGTCGGTGGACTCAGTGCTCTCGTCGGTCGCGGCGGTGTCTGTGGTATCCTTGGTATCGGTGGTGTCGGTCGCGGCGGTGTCATCCTTCTTCGTATCGGTGACAGGTGCTTCCGTAGAGCAGGCAACCAACGCAGTTGCCAGCATCAGCACCGCCAGAAGCAGGGCAAGCAGTTTTCTCAGTTTCATGTTTCTTCCTCCATTTTCATGTTTCGTTCTGCAAATCCCTTTGCAATTCGAAAATTATTTAAGAAAAACGTTTTCTCCTTTTGATTTTAAAACAATTTCATTCTTTACATAGGATTTCATCATTTTTCCTCCATATCTCAGTCAAAAGATACAGTTTTATCGATTGAAATCGGCTCTATTTTGTGAATGATTTCGTTTCTCGCGTGGATAAACGTTTAACTTATAGTTCATATGATAGACCCCGATTGTGAAATTGTCAATTCCCACAGTTATACAAATTAACCAGCAACGTTTTAGACATATTTTACAAAATTCGTCGAGGTGCCGTTCCGTTTTCCTGGAAAAGCAGTTGACATCCATGGCAAAATCAAGTAAACTTGTTGTAGTTAACCGTTTATCTATCGGAATTGAGGGAGAGTCATGAAAGTCAGCATCCGCGACGTCGCGCAGCACGCAGGCGTCTCCATCGCAACGGTCTCGCACGTTGTCAACCATACAAAATATGTGTCGGAGGAAGTGACTGCGCGCGTGCGGCAGAGCATCGCGGAGCTGGGATACGTACCGGATAGCCGCGCCCGCAGCTTCAAAAAGGGAAGCTGCAACCTGATCGGGTTCGTGATTCCCGATATTTCAAACTATTTCTGGGCTATTATCATCGAAGAAGTGGAGACGGCGCTGGCGCTGGAGGGTTATCACCTGATTATCGCCAACACGAAGGAGAACGAGACGCGCGAGATTGAAGATTTGCAGCTTCTCTCCTCCGGGATGGTAGACGGGCTCATCATCGGCAGCACCCTGACCGACAGCGAGCGCATTGATCGCATTCTGCCCGAGAATTTCCCGATCGTTTTTATCGACCGCCAGCCACTCGGCTGCCATCACGACAGCATCACGATCTCCAACTACGGCTCCATTTTCAACGGTGTCACCCAACTCATTCAGGCCGGACATACGCGGATCGGCTACATCTGCGGCCTGATGCGTCTTTCCACTTCGCAGGAGCGCCTTCAGGGGTATTACGATGCCATGCAGCGCCATGGCCTGCCGGTCGAACCGGAATTTGTTCAACCCGGCGACTCGATGTCGATGAGCGCGCTCCAGCCGATGCGCCGCCTGCTCGACGCCGGCTGCACCGCAATGGTCATCTCCAACAACGTGATGACCGACGACGTCCTCGCCGCCTTACAGCGCGAACCGGCCTATGCCAGCCGAAATATCGACGTGGTCGCCTATCAGGAGGGCAACCACATCTGCGCGCTTGAGCCGCCGCTGGCGCTGATCGACCAGCCGGCCGCACAGATGGGACGTCTGGCCGCGCAACAGATTCTCGCCCGCATCAAGCAGCCAGACGCGCCGGTGAAAAACGTCGCACTCAGCAGCAATCTCACCATCAACGCCAAAACACCGCGATAATTCAGCGGCCGCACCGAGTTTTGGTGCGGCCATTCTTATCCATGCGCAGAGCGCCCCGCTGCCATCCGGCAGCGGGGCGCGTTTTGAATCGGAGCTTACTTATTCTTGTTTTCCTTAATCGCAGCCTGTGCGGCGGCCAATCTTGCAATCGGCACACGGAACGGACTGCACGAGACATAGGTCAGGCCGATATTGTGGCAGAACTCGACGGTCGACGGGTCGCCGCCCTGTTCGCCGCAGATGCCGAGCTTGATGTCCGGGCGGGTCTGACGACCCAGCTCCGCCGCCATCTTGACCAGACGGCCTACGCCGGCCTGATCGAGCTTGGAGAACGGGTCAGACTCGTAAATCTTGCGGTCGTAGTAGGACGCGAGGAACTTGCCCGCATCGTCGCGGCTGAAACCGAACGTCATCTGCGTCAGGTCGTTCGTACCGAAGGAGAAGAAGGAGGCCTCCTTCGCAATCTCGTCGGCAGTCAGCGCCGCACGCGGAATCTCAATCATCGTGCCAACCTTGTATTCCATGTCGGAGCCGGCAGCCTTGATGATCTTCTTCGCGGTCTGATCGATGACGGACTTGACATAGGCCAGCTCCTTCGCCTCGCCCACCAGCGGAACCATGATCTCAGGAACAATCTTCCATGCCGGGCGGCGGCTGCGGACAGCCAGCGCGGCCTTGATAATCGCAGCAGTCTGCATCTTGGCAATCTCCGGATAGGTGACGTCCAGACGGCAGCCGCGGTGACCCATCATCGGGTTGAACTCATGCAGACCGGAAATGACCTGATTCAGGTGCTCGACGGAGATTTCCATCTCCTTGGCCAGCTCCTCGATGTCCTTCGGGTCGGTCGGGACGAACTCATGCAGGGGCGGGTCGAGCAGACGGATGGTCACCGGGCGTCCCTTCATGGCCTCATAGATGGCCTCGAAGTCACCCTGCTGAATCGGCTCGAGCTTGGCAAGCGCCTTTTCGCGCTGCTCGCTCGTCTCAGAGACAATCATCTCGCGCATTGCGCGGATGCGGTCGGCTTCAAAGAACATATGCTCGGTGCGGCAAAGGCCGATGCCCTCCGCGCCGAAGGCAACCGCTTGCGTGGCGTCGTTCGGAGTGTCGGCGTTCGTGCGAACCTGCAGCTTGCGGAACTTGTCCGCCCAACCCATCAGGCGGTCGAAATCGCCGGAGATGGACGCCGCAGCGGTCTTGATCTTTTCGCCGTAGATATTGCCGGTGGAGCCGTCGATGGAGATCCAGTCGCCCTCTTTATAGGACTTACCGCCGAGCGTGAACTTCTTGTTCGTTTCGTCCATCTGGATCGCGCCGCAGCCAGAGACGCAGCACGTGCCCATGCCGCGGGCAACGACCGCCGCGTGGGAGGTCATGCCGCCGCGCACGGTCAGGACGCCCTGTGCGTAGTGCATCCCCTCGATATCCTCGGGACTGGTTTCCAGGCGAACCAGAATGACCTTCTGCCCGCTCTTGCCCCAGTCGGTCGCGGTTTCGGCCGTAAAGACCACCTTGCCGCAGGCAGCGCCAGGGGATGCGGCCAGACCCGTGCCGATGACCTTGGCTTTCTTGAGCGCCGCGGCATCAAATGTCGGATGCAGCAGGGCGTCCAGGCTCTTCGGGTCGATCATCGCGACAGCTTCTTCTTCGCTGATCATGCCCTCATCGACCAGGTCGCAGGCGATCTTCATCGCGGCGGCAGCAGTGCGCTTGCCGTTGCGGGTCTGGAGCATATAGAGCTTCTTATTTTCAATGGTGAACTCCATGTCCTGCATATCACGGTAGTGATACTCGAGCTTGGCGCAGATGTCGGTGAACTGCTTATAAGCCTCGGGCATGACCTCGGCAAGCTGGTCGATGGTCTGCGGGGTACGGATGCCGGCGACGACATCTTCGCCCTGCGCATTCATCAAAAATTCGCCGAACAGCTTCTTCTCGCCGGTGGCCGGGTTGCGCGTGAACGCAACACCCGTGCCGGATGTATCGCCGGTGTTGCCGAACACCATGGACTGCACGTTGACGGCAGTACCCC
>CAKUJA010000040.1 GCA_934661135.1 uncultured Oscillospiraceae bacterium | reverse complement strand
GGTTCCATCCATCCTCACACCAAGTTCGCTGGCCAGGTTTACGTCCTGTCCAAGGAAGAAGGCGGCCGTCATACCCCGTTCTTCAACAACTATCGTCCGCAGTTCTACTTCAGAACCACTGACGTCACCGGTATCATCTCCCTGCCCGAAGGCGTTGAGATGTGCATGCCTGGCGATAACATCGACATGAATGTCGAGCTGATTACCCCGATCGCCATCGAGAATGGTCTGCGTTTCGCTATCCGTGAAGGCGGCCGTACCGTTGGTTCCGGCGTTGTCATCGCCATCAACGAGGACTAATTTTTCACAGTAGTGGTTCTGTTCGCTCGGCCTTGCAGCCAACGCGGTTCAGAATTGCAAATGCTGAATTTTAGCCGAATCAAGCGGCGCCCGGTTTTCCGGGCGCTGCTTTTTTGCTATTTTTTTGTGTTTGATCTGGAAAAACGGCGATGCTTATAGTAAAATAACATCATCAATCCCCTCCGCATAGGATGATGCGGGAGGGGATGGAATGCTGATAGACGTAATATTATGCGCAGCGATTGCGATGCTGGTGCTATTGATCGTCTGGTGTCTGCTCGGTCGGCTGCTGCTGCCGGTTCGACCGGGTGCGGCGCTGGTGTATTGGCTTGCTGAGGACGAAGCCGCGCTGGAACGGCAGGTACGCGCGGTGAATTGGCTGCGCAGCAGCGGCCTGTTTGACGGGACGTTGTATTTGGTCTGCCCCGGTGAGGACGGTGCATCGTTTGCGGCGGCTGCGGCGCTGGAACGGCAGTTTCCGTTTGTGCGCTGCGTGAAAGATTCAGAATGGAATGAAAGATTGCGGGAGAGATAGATGGCGGAACGCGACGAGGAAATGATTCGCGGTACAGTGCAGGGCATTGTGTTTCAGAATTCGGAAAATGGATATACGGTGCTGCGCCTTTGCACGGAGAGCGGCGAGCTGATTACGGTCACGGGTACCATCCCGATGACCGTCGTTGGCGAACGCCTTGTCATTGCCGGCAAGTGGGGACGGCACCCGAGCCACGGTCCGCAGTTTGAAGCGGAGTTTTTAGAGCGGCTGATGCCGGAGACCGTGCAGGAGATCTACTCCTATCTCTCCTCGCGCGCGATCAAGGGGATCGGCGCAAAGACCGCCGCAAAGATTGTTGAACGCTTCGGCGCGCAAAGTCTTGATGTTTTGGAGAACGAGCCGTCGCGCCTGACGGAAATTCCCGGCATTTCCGCATCGAAGGCGGCGGAGATGTCGGCGAGCTTCCAGCGCCAGTCCGGTATTCGCCGCCTGATTGAATTTTTGGCGATCCACCACCTGCCGCCGGAGCTTGCTGTCAGGCTCTACCGTATCTATGGTCCTGACGCGCAGGACGCCCTGCGCGATGACCCGTATCTGCTGACCGACCCCTATTTCGGCGCGGACTTTGGACTGGTCGACGCGTTTGCGCTGGAGCTGGATGTTCCGGCGGACGATGAGCGCCGCGTCGAAGCAGGCGTACTCTTTGAATTATCGTTCAACCTGATGAACCACGGCCACACGTTTATTCCGAAGGACAAGCTCTGCGCTGCGACGGCTGCGCTGCTGAGCATTGATGCAGAGCTTGTGCAGGCCGGGATGACGCGCCTTGCCGAGCAGGAGCGCATGGTGACCGACCGCATTGCCGGTCTGGACGCCTGCTATCTGCCGCAGTTTTATGAAGCGGAGGACTACGTCTGCAAGCGTGTGTTGCAGATGGCCGGCGCGGAGCTGCCGCCGCCCGACGGCTTGGAGCGTTTGGTGGCGCGCGCGGAGGAAAACCAATCGCTGACCTATGCCGCGCAGCAGCGCGAAGCCATCCGCATGGCGGCGCTGCGCCAGCTTTTGATCGTGACGGGAGGCCCCGGCACCGGCAAAACGACCGTTATGTCCGGCATTTTGGAGCTGTTTGACCTGCTGAAAATCAAGACGCTGCTCACCGCGCCGACCGGCCGCGCCGCCAAGCGGCTTGCGGAGTGCACCGGGCGCGACGCGTCCACAATTCACCGTCTGCTGGAATCGCAGTTTGACGAGGAGAGCGGTGTGATGTCGTTTTTCCACGACGAGGACGAGCCGCTGCCCTGCGATGCGCTGATTGTGGATGAGACGTCGATGGTCGATTTGCAGCTCATGGCGTCGCTTCTGCGCGCGCTGAAGCCGAACTGCCGCCTGATTCTCGTCGGCGATCCGGATCAGCTTCCGTCCGTTGGCGCGGGCAACCTGTTTGCCGATCTCATTCGAAGCGGCCGCGTGGAAACGGTTCGCCTGACCGAGATTTTTCGGCAGGCCAGTCAAAGCCTGATCGTTATGAATGCCCACGCGGTCAACCACGGCGAACTGCCGGTGCTGAACCGCATCGACCGCGACTTCTTCTTCCTGCGCCGCCGCGATCCTGAGACGCTTGTGCAGACCGTTCAGCAGCTCTGCCAGACGCGCTTGCCCAAGAATATGGGAATCCCAGCGTCGGAGATTCAGGTGCTCAGCCCGACCCGGAAAGGGGAGACCGGCACGAAAAATCTCAACCTTGCGCTGCAAGCAGTGCTTAATCCGCCCGTAGCCGGAAAAAAAGAGAAGCGATTTGGCGATTTTTCCTTCCGCGAGGGCGATCGGGTAATGCAAATCCGCAATAATTATGATATACTGTGGAAGGATCTGAACGGTCGGTCCGCCGGGAGCGGCATCTTTAACGGCGACATCGGCCGGATTGAACAGATCGACTATCAGACCGAGCTGGTCACGGTTTGCTTTGACGACAAGCGCGCCGAATATGCGTTCGATATGCTCGGCGAGCTGGAGCCTGCCTACGCGATGACGGTGCACAAGAGTCAGGGCAGTGAATACCGCGCTGTGGTGCTCTCCGCGTTCGCCGGTTCACCGTATCTGCTGACGCGCAGCGTTCTCTATACGGCCATCACGCGCGCGCGGGAGCTGCTGATCGTTGTGGGCGATGAGGAAGTGCTGGCCGCAATGGTGCGCAATGACCGCCGGCAGAAACGGTATAGCGGCCTGAAGCTCCGTCTGGAGGGAGGAGCGGTATGAAGCTGCTCACCTGGCTGCTCGATCTGCTCTTTCCGCCCAAGTGCATCATTTGCCACCGCGTGCTGGACGAGCCGCGCGCCGTGGTCTGTCCGGATTGTCTCGACGCATTGCCGAATTATGAGGGGGCGGAGCCGCACGTGCGCTATGCCGACCGCTGCGTTGCGACGTTTTTCTATCAGGAGCCGATCCGTGCGTCGATTCTGCGCTTCAAGTTCGGCGGCCTGAAGCAATATGCCGAACAGTACGGCAAGTGGATGGCGGTCACGATCGGGGATAAGCTCTCCGGGGATTTCGATCTGGTTACGTGGGCGCCGGTCAGCGACGAGCGGCGCAAGTCGCGCGGCTATGACCAGACGGAGCTGCTCTGCCGCGCGGTCTCCGGGACGCTGGGCGTGCCGATGCTGCGCACGCTGGTCAAGACGACGCATACGCCTGCGCAGTCCACGTTGCAGGACGCCGCGATGCGTGCCGCAAACGTCCGCGGCGTCTACGAACCCTACCAGCCGGAAGTCTATGCCGGAAAACGGATTTTGCTGCTCGACGATATTGTAACGACCGGCGCGACGCTCTCTGAGTGCAGCCGCGTCCTGCTCACCGCCGGCGCGGAGCGCGTTCTGTGCGCAGCGTTGGCTGCACCGGCGAAAAAGCCAGAAGATAAAGGGGAAACACTATGAAATTGTCGATGATTCTCTCACGCGACATCGGAATCGACCTCGGCACGGCCAACGTCCTGATCTATGAAGCGGGGCGCGGTATCGTGCTGCGGGAGCCGTCTGTTGTCGCGATGGATAAAAATACCGGAAAGGTGCTCCAGGTCGGCGCGGCGGCGCGCAATATGCTCGGACGCACGCCGGGCAATGTCGTCGCGGTGCGTCCGCTGCGCGATGGCGTCATCTCCGACTATGAGATGACTGAGAAAATGCTGGATCAGTTTCTCAAGAAGATCAGCAAATTCACGCTGATTAAACCCCGTGTGATCGTCTCCGTGCCGAGCGGCGTCACGGAGGTCGAGGAGCGCGCAGTCATTCAGGCAACGATGGAAGCTGGCGCGCGGCGCGTCTATCTGATTGAGGAGCCGTTTGCCGCCGCGCTTGGCGCAAAGCTCGATATCGCCGGCCCCGAGGGTCGCATGGTTGTCGACATCGGCGGCGGTACAACCGATATTGCGGTGCTCAGCATGAACGGCATCGCCGTGTCCTCGTCGATCAAGATCGCGGGTGATACATTCGATGATGCGGTCATCGAATATGTCCGCCGTCATTTCGGCATGGTCATCGGCCAGAATACCGCCGAAGAAGTCAAAATCGCCATCGGCTGTGTCTATCCGCGTCCGGAGGAAGCCGTGATGAATGTCAAAGGCCGCGACCTGAAAACCGGACTGCCGAAGGAGGAGACGCTGACGTCCAGCGAGCTGCTCGAAGCCTTCAAGCGCCCGGCGCGCCAGATTGTCGACGAGGTGCTCTCCGTGCTGGAGCAGACCTCGCCGGAGCTTGTGGCCGACCTGCCCGGCAACGGCATCGTCCTGACCGGCGGCGGCAGCCTGCTTTACGGCTTTGACAAGCTGATTACCGAGCGGACGGAGATCCCATGCTCGATTGCCGACGACGCGGAGTCCTGCGTTGCAAACGGCGCGGGGCGTTCTCTCGCGTGGATCACAGCCATGCAGGAGGGCACAATCAACATCGCCCGTCGCAAGCTGATGAAGGAATAGCCCAAGCGCGCCCGCCCACTGGCGGGCGCTTTTGCGGTTTTTCGAAAAAAGTTTTAAAAATCTGGATTTTTAGTTTACATAAGCGGAAGATTATGCGATGCTTTTTCACTTAAAATGGAGCAGAAACCATAAAAACAGCAATGATAAACGGTGAAAATGGAGGATGGAACTCGAAAAACAGAATAAAACTGAGATATTCTGTGAAAATATGCGAAAAAGGTGGAATTTCGGAAAAAGTTGATGTATAATACATAGCATTAGAAAGTAGGGAATGCTATGAAAAAACGCCGGAATTCCACTTCGGCCTCCAAGCGCCGCCGCGCTGCGGATTCCGCACGGCAGCAGGCCATCCAGCGCTTTTTGCGCCAGAATACGTGGCTGGTTCTGATTGCGGTGCTGCTACTCGTCGCGCTGATTTTGCTGATCTGCGTACTGACCGGCAGCGCAGAGCAGCCTGCGGATACCGCTGCCGCGCCAACCGGCAGCCGCTATCAGTCTGCGTTCATCTGCGCCGAGACGCCGACGGTACCGTGCTATGATGCGTCGCTGGCCGTGTCCGGCGAGGTGACGCGCGGCTCGTCCGTGACGTATCTTTCCGCCGAGCCGCTGAAAAAGGATGGCCACACATATTATCTGACCTATTACCGCGATCTGCAATATGGCTACGTCGATCAGACCTATTTCACCGACGATCCGGGGGCAGTCGTGCTGGAGACGACGATCTATGTCCGCACGCCGCAAAATCTCCGCCTGAGCGCCGACGGTTTCGAGCTTGGCGGTCTTGTGGAACAGGGGACGGAGCTGCGTGTGCTCGGCTACGATACGGTTTCCAACGGTGTTGTCCACCTCTATCATGTGACCGACGGCACCTCGACCGGCTACATCAGCGGCGAATATACCGCCGCCACCGCAGAGCTTGCCTCCGGCATCTACGACCGTTTCGGCAGCTACGCAGTCCATCTTGGCCGCGAGGATCGCTGGGGCGGCGGCGATGCCGCGTCGCTCGACTACTACCCGCGCGACAAGGCAAATTTTGAAAACAACATCATGCCGAACCCCTGTTATAGTCTCTATCTGACCTGTGACCCGGAGGTCATCGGCAATATCGACGCCTATATCGAGTACGCAAAGTCGACGAACATCAACGCTTTTGTCGTCAATATCATGGACGGCACCTCGATCGGTTATCCCTCTCCGGTCTATCAGGAATATTCCCCGACGGCCTACCGCTACGCGAATAACACGATCGAGGAATATCAGACGGCGATTCAAAAGATCAGGGAAGCCGGCTTCTATGTCATCGGCCGCCTGACAACGTTTAACGACTCATTCTTTGTCGCCGACCACCCGGAATATGCCATCGCCGACCGCAAGAGCGATCCGCTCTACATCGCTGCCAGCTATTGGCCGAGCGCGTTCTGCCGCTATGTCTGGGAATATAAGGTGGCTCTGGCTAGGGAGGCCGTCGAAATGATGGGGTTCCAGGAGATTCAATTCGACTATGTCCGTTTCCCGGATGGCACATATGACTACGAGAAAGACGGCAACATCGACTATCGCAACGAAAACGATGAGACGAAGGCGCAGGCCATCCAGCGCTTTTTGATGTACGCGACGGATGAGCTGCACGACTGCGGCGTCTACGTCGGCGCGGACGTTTTTGGTGAGACGGCCGAGACCTATGTCACGGCCTACGGTCAGTATTGGCCGGCGATCAGCAATGTTGTGGATGTTATCAGCGGAATGCCGTACCCGGACCATTTCAGTCAGAACGGCACCTATCGCCCGTGGGAGCATCCCTACGAGACGATCTACGACTGGTCAGTCAAGGCAGCCGCGCGGCAGGCCGAAACACCGGCGCCCGCTATCGCGCGTACCTGGATTCAGGCCTATGACGCGATCCGCCCGCCGTACAACACCTACGGCGCGGAGGAGGTCGGCGGCGAGCTGCAAGCACTGCAGGATGGCGGCCTTACAGGAGGCTTCATGGCGTGGAACGCCGCGTGCAGCCTGAGCAAGCTGACGGAACTGAAGCCTGCGTTTGATGCACTGACAGAATAAACGAATCCCGCACCGCGTATCTGCGGTGCGGGATTCGTTTGAGACTGTCAAAAAGCGCTGGAATGCAGTTTTGAGACAGAGTCGCAGGGGAAGAGTGAAGGGGACAAAGAGCCCCCTTCGCGTTCAATCAAGCAGCTTTTCAAACTTCTTAAGTTTGAAAAGCTGGACGGGCAGCGTGGCGAAAGGACTTTTTTGCCACGCTGAAACGAATCCCGCACCGCGTATCTGCGGTGCGGGATTTTGCAGGAATGATTGCGCTGTGCGGCTCCCTTTCAGAGCGTGATGTCTGCGCTGCCCTGCGCTGCGTCAGCGCAGAGACCGCGGCATTTTGCAGTGAATGCCGCAACCTGCTCCGGGCAGCGGCCAATGTAGGCTTCCGGCTTCATTTCCGCGCGAATCTCCGCTTCCGTCAGGCCGAAAGCCGGCTCTGCGGCCAGCTCTGCGATCAGATCCCACGGCTCGCCGTTTTTCATTGCTTCGGTTGCGCGCATCGACGCACGGCGGATGATCTCATGCACCTGCTGCCGGTCGCCGCCGCGTTCCACGGCCGCCATCAGCAGGTTCTCCGTGGCGATAAACGGCAGGTAATCCGCGACAAATCTCGCCACGATCTTTTCATTGACGCGCAGTCCGGCAGTTACGTTCTGCATCAGCCGCAGGATGCCGTCCACGGCGAGGAATCCTTCGGGCAGCGAGATCCGGCGGTTTGCCGAATCGTCGAGCGTCCGCTCAAACCACTGTGTCGACGCCGTCATCGGTGCGTTCAGCGCGTCCGCCATCACATAGCGTGACAGGGAGCAAATGCGCTCGCAGCGCATCGGGTTGCGCTTGTAGGCCATTGCGGACGAGCCAACTTGCGTGCTCTCAAACGGTTCTTCGAGCTGCCGGTCGTGCTGAAGCAGACGGATGTCGTTTGCAAACCGGTAGCAGCTCTGCGCAATGGAGGACAGGACGTTCAAAATCCTGCTGTCCAGCTTGCGCGGATACGTCTGTCCGCAGACGTCGTAGAGCCGGTCGAAGCCGAAATCCGCGGCAATCAGGCGGTTCATTTCGTCAATCCTTGCCGTGTCGCCGTGGTATAGCTCCAGAAAGCTGGCTTCTGTACCGGTTGTGCCGCGGCAGCCGAGGAACCGGACTGCCGCAATTACGTCGTTCAGCTCCTCGAGGTCGAGCATCAGATCTTGCAGCCAGAGCGTCGCGCGCTTGCCGACGGTGACAAGCTGCGCCGGCTGATAGTGCGTGTAGCCAAGGCAGGGCATGGCCGCGTAGCGCTCTGCAAACGTGCAGAGCTGCACCATGACCTGCTCAAGCTGGCCGCGCAGATAGACAAGGCCGTCGCGGTAGATCACAAGGTCGGCGTTGTCGGTCACATAGCAGCTCGTCGCGCCGAGGTGGATGATACCCTTCGCGCCCGGCGCGGCAGCGCCAAACGCATAGATGTGCGCCATGACGTCGTGCCGCAGCTCCTTTTCCTTCGCCGCGACGAGGTCATAGTCGATCGGGGAAACGTGCGCGGCAAGCTCGTCCACCTGTTCCTGCGTTACCGGCAGACCCAGCGCGTGCTGCGCCTTTGCCAGCGACACCCACAGCCGCCGCCACGTCTCAAACCGCATATCCGGTGAGAACAGGTGCAGCATATACTCCGAGGCGTAGCGCGACGCCAGCGGACTTTCGTACTTTGGCTTCATTGCAGTTCCTCAGCGCTTGATGTACTCGTCGCGCGCTGCGCCGACCGAGACATAGCTGATGTGGCAGCCGATGGCCTTTTCCACATATTCCACATAGTTGCGCGCGGCTTCAGGGAGATCCTCCCAGCGGCGCACGCCGGAAATATCGCAGCCCCAGCCCGGCATCGAGGTGAGCACCGGCTTGGCTTCGTCGATCACTGCGGTGAACGGGAAGTCGTCGGTTTTCTTGCCGTTTACTTCATACTGCTCGCAGATGGGGATTTCCTTCATGTAGGACAGCACGTCGAGCTTTGTCAGTGCAACTTCGGTCGCGCCCTGGATGCGCACGCCGTAGCGGGTGGCAACGATGTCGATCGGACCCACGCGGCGCGGACGGCCGGTGGAAGCGCCGTATTCGCCGCCAGCTTCGCGGAGTGCTTCCGCTTCCGGGCCGAACCATTCCGCCGTGAACGGACCCTCTCCGACGCAGGTGGAGTAGGCCTTCACAATGCCGACGGTGCGGTCGACGTGGCTGCCCGGGATGCCCGCGCCCACGCAGGCATAGCCGGCGTTCGAGGACGACGAGGAGGTATACGGGAAGATGCCGAAGTCGATGTCGCGCAGCGCACCGAGCTGTGCTTCAAACATGATGTTCTTGCCGGCCTTCTCTGCGTCGTAGAGATACTTCGACGTGTCGCAGATGTAGGGCGCCAGCTTCGAGCCGAACTCCTCGCACCAGGCCAGCATATCCTCGAGCTTATACGGCTCGGCGCCGTAGACGTTCTGAATCGTCAGGTTTTTCCACTCCAGAATGGTCTCCAGACGCTTCCTCAGGTACTCCGGATACAGCAGTTCGCCCATCATAATGGTCTTTTTCTGATACTTGTCGGAGTAGACCGGCGCGATGCCGCGCAGCGTGGAGCCGTACTTCTTGTCCTTCAGGCGCGCTTCCTCCAGTCCGTCCAGTGCGCGGTGATAGGGGAACACGATCGTCGCGCGGTCGGAGATCTTGAAGTTTTCCGGTGTGATCGAAATCCCGGCGTCCATCAGGCTCTTCATCTCGCCCCACAGGTGCTCGAGGTCGATGACAACGCCGTTGCCGAGCACGTTGACGACGCCCTTCAGGAAGATACCGGACGGGATCAGATGCAGTGCAAACTTGCCGTATTCGTTGACGACCGTGTGGCCGGCGTTGTTGCCGCCCTGATACCGGCAGACGATGTCGTATTCCTTTGCGATCAGGTCGACCATACGGCCCTTGCCCTCGTCGCCCCAGTTGATGCCTACAATTGCACAGTTGCTCATAAGAAAGCTCCTTTTCTGTTTCATTCTGCCTGTATCATAGCACAGTTTATAATATTAGTAAAACAACTATTTTTCATACTTGTTATTAAAAATACTTATAAAAAGCGCGTGGCAGTCAGATCGGTGTGCCGCACCAGCAGAGCCAAGCAGAAAGGACAAAATTCTGGCTCTTGTTTTTGGCCGAAACAGTCTTTATAATGGAACTATCTGAACAGAAGGAGCGGCGGACATGGGAAGCTTTCTGATTGAGCACATTGCACAGCTTGTGACCTGCGATGGCAATGACCGGATTTTGAAGGATGTAGACCTCTATGCGGAAAACGGCGTAATTCGGGAGATCGGTGCCAATCTCGGCCGGACGGCGGACGTGGTGCTCTCAGGACGGCATATGCTGTGCTATCCCGGCCTTGTGAACACGCACCACCACCTCTACCAGCAGTTCTCGCGAAACCTGCCGCAGGTGCAGGACATGGAGCTGTTCGACTGGCTCAAAACACTGTACCAGATTTGGAAAAACCTCGATGCGGACGTCATTCGGCTCTCCAGCCAGACCGGTATGGGGGAGCTGATGAAATATGGCTGCACGACCTGCTTCGACCACCACTATGTGTTCCCGGCCGGCTCCGGCGATCTGATCGGCACACAGATGGAAGCGGCGGACGCGCTTGGAATGCGCATGGTCTGCTCGCGCGGCTCGATGGATCTGAGCGAGAAGGACGGCGGCCTGCCGCCCGATTCCGTTGTGCAGACTGTGGACGAAATCATGCGCGACTCGATGGACGTCATCGAGAACTACCACGATCCGTCGTTTGGCTCGATGCGGCAGGTTGCGCTTGCGCCCTGTTCGCCGTTCTCGGTGTCCGCGGAGCTTCTGCGGCAGAGCGCGATTCTTGCGCGGCAGTACCATGTCCGCCTGCATACGCACCTGTGCGAGACGAAGGACGAGGAGCGCTATATGCTCGAGCGCGAGGGAATGCGTCCGCTGGCGTTTATGGAGACGCTCGGCTGGACCGGGCCGGATGTGTGGTACGCGCATGGCATCCACTTCAACGACGAGGAACTGAAGCTGCTCGCCGAAACCGGCACCGGCGTCTGCCACTGCCCGATTTCGAATATGAAGCTTGCGTCCGGCATTGCCAGGATTCCGGAGATGCTTGATCTCGGTGTGCGTGTCGGTCTCGGCGTGGACGGCTCGGCGTCAAACGACGGCTCAAGCCTGCTCGAGGAGCTGCGCGTAGCGTTTTTGCTGCACCGGCTGAACTCCAGCAAGGCCGCGCCCGGCGGCTACGACCTGCTGAAGGTTGCCACGCGCGGCGGTGCATCGCTGCTTGGCCGCGAGGACATCGGTGCGCTTGAAGTTGGAAAATGCTGCGATCTCTTTATGATCGACGACCGGCGGCTGGAGCTCGTCGGGAGCTGCTACGACGCGGGCGCGGTGCTGGCCACGGTCGGTCTGCGCGCACCGGTGGACTACACCGTGGTAAACGGTGTCGTGACCGTCAAAGAAGGGCGGCTCGTTCGTGTGGACGAAGGCAAGTTGGCTGGGGACGCGCAGCAGAAATGTGATGCCTACCTCGCAATGTGACGAAAAGACAAGCGCGAAACCAACAATATTCGGCGGAACTGCCAAAATTCAACTTGATTTTTGTGGAGTTTGGCAGGGCAAAAATTTTTCGGGATGCTTGAAAAATTTTTGCCCTGCTACTATAATAAAGATACAATCTAAGATTGGTAGCTGTAAGGAAGTGTTTCGCACACGGGCTGCAACTATCACTCGGCTTGCTGGTTGAGTGTTTCAAACCGATGAGGTTTGAAGCACTTTTTACATCATCGGGTGATACATCTCAGAACGCAGAACGAAAGGGAGGATTTTTTGATGTATTTACTCACAAACGGACGCGTAATTACGCGCGACCCCATCGGCAAAGGCTACTATGAAAAGGGCGCGGTTGCCTTTGAAGGCACGAAGATCGTGGAGGTGGGCAGTGAAGCCGATCTTGCGGCAAAGTATCCGCAGGCAGAGCGCATCGACGCCAAAGGCGGCGTTATCATGCCGGCGTTTATCAATGCGCACACGCACATCTATTCCGCACTGGCCAGAGGCCTGAGCATTGTGGGCAACAACCCGACAAACTTCTACGAAGTCCTCGACGGGACATGGTGGGCGATGGATCGCAAACTGACGCTCGCGGGCACGCGCGCTTCGGCCGACGCGCTCTATCTTGACTGCATCAAGCAGGGCGTTACAACGATCTTCGACCATCACGCCTCCTTCTGTGAGATTCCGGGTTCGCTGTTCCAGATCGGCGAGAGCGCGAAGAAATTCGGCGTCCGCAGCTGTCTCTGCTACGAGGTCTCCGACCGCGACGGCGAGGAAAAGAGTATTCAGGCCGTGAAAGAAAACGCCGATTGGATCACCTACTGCGAGCAGCAGAAAGATCCGATGCTGGCCGCGATGTTCGGCGGCCACGCGCTGTTCACGATCTCCGACAAGACGTTCGACCGCATGGTCGAGGCCAACAACGGCCGAACCGGCTACCATATCCACGTCTCCGAGGGCATGAACGACGTCTACGACAGCCTGCAAAATTATGGCCGCCGCCCGGTGCAGCGGCTTCACGACCACGGCATCCTCGGTGAAAAGACTGTCCTTGGCCACTGCATCCATGTGAATCCGGCGGAAATTGAGCTCATCAAGGATACCCATACGATGGTCGTCAACAACCCCGAGTCGAATATGTCCAACGCTGTCGGTGTCTGCCCGGTGCTGCCGCTGAGCCGCGAGGGCGTTCTGCTCGGCCTTGGCACCGACGCCTGGACGAACGACATGATTGAATCGCTTAAGGCCGCGCTCTGCGTGCAGCGGCTCAACGCCTGCCTGCCGAACGTCGCGTGGTGCGAAGTGACCGATATGCTGTTCAAAAATAACGCGAAGATCGCGGCAAAATACTTCCCGGATGAGCTAGGCGTGCTGAAGGCCGGCGCTGCGGCGGACATCATCGTCATGGACTACAAGCCGTTCACGCCGTTCTCCGACGAGAACATCGACGGCCACATTCTGTTTGGCATGACCGGCAAGCTCTGCCGCACGACAATCGGCGCGGGCAAGATCCTGATGAAGGATCGTGAGCTAATCGGCATCGACGAAGAAGCTGAAAATGCGCATATCCTTGAGGAAGCCAAGAAGCTCTGGGGTGCTCTGAACCACAGAGAATATTAAGGACTGTTTCTCGAACCCATTCTTTTCTTCCTCTACCAGAAAGAAAAGAACGGTTTCAAGCTGCCAAGAAAAGAAAGAGGACTAAGTGCCTACCGTTGTCCTGAATTTGACCCAAAAAATCTTAGACTCAAGCTGTCCATTGCGCAAGACCCTACCACCTGAAAGGTCTCTGCGCTCTGCGCATCGCGGCGTCAGAAGAAGCCAGCTGCATTCCGCTTCCGCCGGGGCGGCGAAAGCTCCATATCCGCTGGCTCCTTCTTCCTTTCCAAACTGTGACCGCTGCGCTGGGTCACAGTTTGGGACGGGCGGACAGAGTCGTCCGCCCCTACAAAACGTATCCGCAAGATGTCGCCTGCCCGCCATCATCAAGATAGCGTGCGGCGCGTAGCTGCCAACGGAAAGGTGATTTGGGGCGGGCAGAAAGACTGGGCAACTGAGCTGTTACATGATGGCGGCACGGTTTGCACTTCCGGTTTTGGGGGTTCTCTTTCTTTTCTTCACCGGGCGCGGCGGTTCTTTTCTTTCTCTATAAAGAGAAAGAAAAGAATGGGGGCGCAAATAATTCGTTTGAAATTTACAAGGAGGAAATTTCATGTCTGAAAGAATGTATCCGATTCCGTTCCGTTCTCTGATGAACTGGATCGTCACAGAATATGCCCGCGAGGGCGAAATTTTCGGCGTCCACGCGCCGTATTATGCCGGCGGCAAGACGCTGCCGATCTTCGGCGAACGTATTGAGACGCCGTTCGGTCCGGCGGCCGGTCCGAACAGCCAGTTGGCGCAGAACATCATCGCGTCCTACATGGCCGGTGCACGCTTCTTCGAGGTCAAGACCGTCCAGAAGATGGACGGCGAGGAGCTGGCCCGCTGCGTGCCGCGCCCCTGCATTCTGGCTGCTGATGAAGGCTACAATCAGGAATGGTCGACCGAGCTGGAGGTTCGGCAGGCGCAGGACGAGTATATCAAGGCGTGGTGCGCGCTGAAGGTGCTCTCCAAGGTCTATGGCTTCGGCGATCCGGACGGCTTCGTGTTCAATATGTCTGTCGGCTATGACCTGGAGGGCATCAAGGGTGAAAAGGTCAACAGCTATATCGACAACATGATGCACGCGGAAAATACGCCGCAGTTCAAAGAGTGCCTTGAAGTTTTGACCGAGCTGTTCCCGGAGGAAAAAGCGTTCATTGCGGGCATTTCGCCGCGCGTGTCCCGGAGCGTCACGGTCTCCACGCTGCACGGCTGTCCTCCGCAGGAGATTGAGCGCATCGCTTCGTATCTCCTGACCGAAAAGGGTCTGCACACATTTGTCAAGTGCAACCCGACGATTCTCGGCTACAAGACAGCCCGCACGATTCTCGACTCGATGGGCTATGACTACATCGTCTTTGATGAGCACCACTTCAACGAGGATCTCCAGTGGGAGGACGCTGTCCCAATGTTCCACCGTCTGCAAGCGTTGGCCGGCTCGAAGGGATTGGAATTTGGCCTGAAGCTCTCGAACACCTTCCCGGTCGATACGACACGCGGCGAGCTGCCGAACGACGAGATGTATATGTCCGGCCGCAGCCTGTTCCCGCTGACGATCGAGATGTGCAGCCGCATTTCCCGCGCATTTGAGGGCAAAATGCGCATTTCGTTCGCAGGCGGCGCGGATGCGTTCAACTGCGACAAGCTGTTCGCCGCCGGGATCTGGCCGATCACCGTGGCCACCACAATCCTGAAACCCGGTGGATACAACCGTCTCGTTCAGATGGTGCAAAAGGTCGAGAAGCTCCCGTACCGCGCCTTTGCGGGCACGGATTCCGCGGCAATCTCCGATCTCTCCGCAGCCAGCCATTCCGACCCTCACCACCGCAAGCCGATCAAGCCGGTGGCGTCCCGTAAGTCGGAGGAGAAGGTGCCCTGGATCGACTGCTTCACCGCGCCCTGCAAGGGCGGCTGCCCGATCCATCAGGACATCCCAGAATACATCGAGCTCTGCCGCAAGGGTCTCTATGGCCCCGCGCTGAAGCTGATCACCGAGAAAAACGCGCTGCCGTTCATCACCGGCACGATCTGCGCGCACCGCTGCCAGACAAAGTGCTCCCGCAACTTCTACGAAGAGTCCGTCCGCATCCGCGACACGAAGCTCATCGCCGCAGAGCACGGCTATGGCGCGCTGATGGCCTCCATCAAGGTCCCGGCGAAGGTCGCGGGCAAGAAGGCCGCCATCATCGGCGGCGGTCCGACCGGCATTGCGGCGGCCTACTTCCTCGGCCGCGCTGGCATTGCGACCACGATCTTCGAGCGCGAAGCGAAGCTCGGCGGCGTGCCGCGCTACGTCATTCCCGCGTTCCGTATTTCAGACGAAGCGATTGACAAGGATGTCGCCCTGATGGAGCGCTACGGCGTCGAGGTCAAGTGCGGCGCGCCGGCTCCGTCGGTCGACGAGCTGAAAAAACTTGGCTACACGCACATTCTGATCGCAACCGGCGCTTGGCAGGCGGGTAAGCTCGATATTCCGGGCAACGTCAAGGGTGTCATCGGCTGGATGAAGGAGATGAAGCAGCAGGTGAAGCCTTGCCTGACCGGTCATGTGGCCGTCGTCGGCGCTGGCAATACTGCGATGGACGCCGCGCGCGTTGCAAAGCGCATGGGCGCGGAGAGCGCAACGATCGTCTACCGCCGTACGAAGAAGGAAATGCCCGCCGACGAACATGAGCTGAAGCTCGCCATCGACGAGGGCGTCCGGATGCTCGAGCTGGCGGCGCCGGTTGCACAGGAAAACGGCGTGCTCCGCTGCGAGAAAATGCGCCTTGGTGAGCCGGATGCCTCCGGGCGCCGCGCTCCGGTCGGCACCGGCGAATTTGTGGAGATTCCGTGTGACCTTGTCATCTCCGCCGTCGGCGAAAAGGTCGACAGCGCTCTGATGGCCGCGAACGGCATCGAAATGGGTCGCAAGGGGCCGGCTTTCAAGACGAATGTGGACGGCGTTTGGTGCGCGGGCGATGCACATCGCGGCCCGGCGACCGTGGTCGAGGGTATTGCGGACGCGGCGGCGTTTGCCGAAGCTGTGGCCGGCGAAGCGTGGACGTATGAGATTCCCGAGACAGCTTACCCGAGCAAGGCGCAGGCGATCGAAAAGAAAGGGCTTCTGATGAAGGCGTCTCAGGCGTGCTGCGAGGGCAAGCGCTGCCTGGACTGCAACACGGTCTGCGAAAATTGTGCCGACTCCTGCCCGAACCGCGCGAACGTTGTCATCAAGATGGCTGACGGCCGGCACGAGATCCTGCACATCGACAAGATGTGCAACGAGTGTGGTAACTGCACGCAGTTCTGCCCATATGCGTCCGAGCCGTGCCGCGACAAGTTCACGCTGTTCCAGACGGCGGAGGACATGGCCGACAGCCGCAACGCAGGCGTGTTGTTCCTTGGCGGTGACAAGATCCGTGTCCGTCTGGCCGACGTGCAGGACTATGACCTGTCTCAGCCGAATGCGCTGCCGCAGGAGCTTGAGCAGCTTATCCTGACGGTGCGCAGCAAGTACGCATACCTCTATCAATAAGCATCCGGCGGGGCACGGCATAAGGCCGTGCCCCGCAATCGTTCCGTAGGCAGAAATTGCTGAAATATTGCTTGACAAAGGTCTGTGCTTGTGATATTATATCTGAGCAGTCGAGAGACGCAAACAATGCGCGAGTGGTGGAATTGGCAGACTCGCTAGATTCAGGTTCTAGTGTCCACTCCGGACGTGCGGGTTCAAGTCCCGCCTCGCGCACCAAATTAGACAAAAGCCGTGTATAACTTGAGTTATACACGGCTTTTGCTTTTTCTGCTGGAGAATCACATGAAATAACTCAAAAGCTGTGCAGAATGGCAACGCAGAAGGTAACAAAATATCATTTATTCCTATGTTTTATCTCTTGGATGAGATAGCAAACATAGGAATTTTTATTTTAGGAGGAACAAAACATGAGAATACCATATGGTTTTACTTTGATCAACAGTGGGGGACTTGAAACCAATAAGAGCGAAGCAGAAAATGTTGCCTTGATTTTTAACTTCTATATGGCAGGGGCAAGTTTGGGAAAGGTTGTGGATATGCTTTATGCAAAACAAATACCGTCTCCGACTGGAAAGGCAAAATGGACTCGTGCCGCGGTAGACCATCTTCTTTCTAACGGAAAATATGTGGCGATCATCGGGCTAAAGAAGTTTCTGGATGTACAATTTGAAAAGGCGGCACGCTGTAACATTGATTATGACAAGGAGGGCTTGCCGAGAAAAAATACGCGCTATGTTTCGCATATTATGCCTCAGAACTGATCCATCTTTTATATTTCTGTGCATTATGCTACAATGACCTTAAGAGGTGATCAGTGTGGCAGAGAAACTTAGTTTGGTGGATATGATCGGTATCGGAAACTTGTTGGAGCCCCTCGTAGCTGAGGATATCATCACCTGTGAGGAGCGGGACCGAATTATATTGCGAATTGCGAAGGATAATGAGATCGACGAATACAGGCTTTCTGTTCTTGCCGGCTATAAAAGAAGTAAGGCGGAGGTGTTGACCCGCATGGAACAGAGAAAGCAGTCGAAGCCTCAGCACAAAAAGCAGGATGATAGTTATATTTCGCTGACTGAGCTTGCACGAAATCACAGCAAGAATACCCCGGGATATGTGATACAGAGCTGGCTGCGTAGTGAAAATACACTAGCCTTTTTAAATCTGTGGGAGCAGGAAAATAACCCCGATTATAGAGAAGCGGGCTACATTGAACTTTTAGAGAAAAAGAAAACTGCCTCGTTTACTTTGACGCCAAAGCTATGGATTGAGAAAACAAAGGCGATCGGTATCGCTTCCAAGCAAGGCAAAGGCGGCGGAACATTTGCGCATCCGATGATTGGCTGCGAATTCGCGTCATGGATATCGCCGGAATTCAAGATGCTGTTGCTGAAGTTGTCGCTGAATAGGGAACGGTTAAAGGAATGACTAAGGCTGCATATAGTCGGTTCTTTCTTTGCGAGTAATACATTCAGAGTCAGACTTACACGGAGGATGGCAATATGAATTTCTTCGATTTTATGCGCAACACATTCGTGACAAACGAACCTGTTTGGAACTATTATGGCACAGAAATCTATACTGATCCTGTTGCTTCACCGGGACGGTCCGCACAGTTTATTCAAGATTATTTCTTGCAAGGTCAAAAAGGCGACATTGTCTATGAGTTGGATGCACATCACGACGTGAACATACACGGCATATCGCTCCTGCTTTCCGAATACAGAGCGACTCACACGGTGTCGGCATTCTTCTTGGGGATATTCCTTGAGGATTGTCTGACACAGGGGCAGTGTGGCGCGGATCTCGCGGTGCACGGTGATTTCTTCCCGTTTTCATATCTTTGGTTTCTGACCTGTTTATATCATGATTATGGTTATATTGTGGAAGAAAACTGGAAGCCAAGCTGTAGACGATACAATGAAGCAAGAATATGCAGTTTGGATGGATATTATAGACTGCGTAATATCAAGCGTGAATTAGACATTACATATTCACCGTACCAGCAGATCACTCCGCTGCGCAGAAGTGTGCAGCGACACAATAAATCTCACAGAGAAACGCACGATAGGTCGACAATTATTTCCTATTTGTTGGGCAACAGTCCATCATTGAAGGATGGTCTACAGTTTGCATGCGGAGCAACGGTCACTGGTTTCCGGTATCCGCAAAAACTCCTTATGCAATACTTTTCTTACGGCATACATAGGCTTTTTCCGCCATGCTATAACCACGGTATCATCGGCGGATATCTACTCTTTGACAGGTTGTTAAAAGTATACGAATCTGCTTACAGACATAGATATCCGGAACACGGAGAAGAATATGCTGGCATCGAGTCATTTGAGTGGAGCGGAAAGCACTTTTGTATCGAGCAAATTCCCGTATTTGCCCATATTGCAGATTGCGTCATTTCTCACAACGTTTGGAAAGCAAATGACGCATCAGAAACAGAATATCTGGAGTGCGGGCTGGAGGCATTGGTGGGAGAACGATTCAAAAAGATTGAATTTCAGGAAAACCCGCTGCTGTTCATCTTGGCCGTTGTCGATACGATCGAACCGTATAAAATCTATAGCTCGAAAGCGGCGGATCGGGACGCAGTTCGTATTTGGAAATCCATTGATATCTCTTTTACAAATAATACGTTAACGCTCTCGTCTCGCTATAAATGCCGCCCGATTACAAAAATATACGAGCGAGCAAAAGGATTGGAGGCATGGGTGGATATCGAAAGTATTGAGCTCAGCAGTGATAGAAAAAGCCTTCGTATCAAATTTAAATGACTGAAACCGAAGCGGGGGTTTGAATATGGCGTAGACGATTTATGGTATTCCGATGTTTGAGTGGATGGCAACGAAGCCTTGTACATTTGCTTTTCCTGTTTTTCTCTGTTACAATAAGTCCATAAGGAGGGGAGGACAATGCTGATGAACGCAAACGAATACTTGGAAACGGTGGAACTGGTCAAACAGGAGATCCGCACGGCACAGTATCGGGCAACAGTTCAGGTGAACGGCGAACTGCTTCGGCTGTACCACGCGATTGGAACGGTCATCAACGCGCATAAGGTCTGGGGCAGTAAGTTTGTCGAAAACCTTGCCGCAGATATCAAGTTGTCCTTCCCGGAGATGAAGGGGTATTCTGCCCGAAATCTCAAGTATATGGCAAAGTTCGCGGTGCGTTTTTCAGCTGATGAAATTGTGCAAGCACCGCTTGCACAAATCACTTGGTACCATCACATCACACTGATGGACAAGATAAAAGAACCGACAGCGCATATCTGGTACGCGGAACAGGCTGCAAAGAACGGCTGGTCGCGCAATGTCCTTGTCCATCAGATCGAGAGCGGCCTATATCAGCGGCAGGCTTTAGCCGAAAAGGTATCCAATTTTGAATTGCGCCTGCCTTCTCTGCAGAGTGAGCTCGCCATCCAGACGATGAAAGACCCGTACATTTTCGATTTCATTCCGTTCAAAACGGATATGTTGGAACGGGAAATCGAGGAAGCGCTCGTGAAGGACGTGACGAAGCTCCTGTTGGAGCTTGGAACCGGTTTTGCATTCCTCGGAAATCAATATCATCTGAACGTTGGCGGCGACGATTTTTATATAGACCTATTGTTCTACAACCTGAACCTTCGCTGCTATGTGGTGATTGAACTCAAAACCGGTGAATTTAAGCCGGAGTATGCGGGACAGTTGAATTTTTATCTCTCCGCAGTTGATGGGATTTTGAAAAAAGAACAGGACAATCCGTCAGTCGGACTGCTGCTCTGCAAGAGCAAAAATGATCTGGTCGCGGAATACTCGCTGAAGGATATGAGCAAGCCCATCGGCGTGAGTGCGTATCAGGTGACAAGCAAGCTGCCGGAGGAGCTGGAAAAGCAGCTGCCGTCCGTGGAGGATATTCAGAAGCGGATCAAGTAAAGCAGCGAAAGCCCAAATGGAGGATTGATAGATGCAGAACAAAAAATATCTGGAGTTGGATGCGCTTGCTGCGCCGAACGGCTATGTCGTACCTCCGACGAAAGAGGATCTGGCCTACGTTGTCCACTTCCGCAAGACCTGCCAGCGTTATCAGATCGACTTTGCAAAGGCCGATCCGGACGAACGCGACTTCGTGATACATATGGCAGAGAAAACATTTTTACAGAAGCGTGCTTGATTTTGTAGTTGATCGGAGTCACTCCGACAAGATGTGTGTTCATCTATAGTGTAGTGAAAGCACATGACGAGTGTTCTTACAGCATTTGAAAGGCTGTAAGAACACTCGCTTTTTATACAGCGAGTTCACAGGGGGCGTAGTTGA
>CAKUJA010000039.1 GCA_934661135.1 uncultured Oscillospiraceae bacterium | reverse complement strand
AATTGCCCGCAGGGCAAGAGAAGCTGGCCTGGGCCATTCCCCGCTACTCTGTCGCAGAACTGCATTTCATAGTTTCTTGACAGTCTCAGCTGCTCCCTCCGGAATGAGGGAGCAGCTTCTTTTTATAAAAACATATTTTTTATTGGAACCAGGCGGCATTTTCTTTCTGGAGCGCCAAATGGATTGCGCCCCGATTCTTTTTGTCTCTATTCGGAGAAAGAAAAGAATCGCCGCCGCGTCAGAAGAAGCGCGCTGGACTGCACTTCCGGCTGACGCCGAAAGCTCCATATCCGCTTGCTCCTTCTTCCTTTCCAAACTGTAACCGCTCTGCTGGGTCACAGTTTGGTTCTGGGGAGCGCCCTTGGATTCCGCGGCGAATGGAATTCGGAGAAAATACGATAGAATTGTAGGGGCGGCGTAGGACGCAAGGTTGTACCGTATCCGCAAGATGTTGCCTGACCGCCATCATCAAGATAGCGTGCGGCGCGTAGCTGGATTGCGTGAGGTGACCAGGGGCGGGCAAATAAGACCGGGAAAATGAGTTGTCACATGATGGCGGCACGGTGCGCAGGTATGGTTTTGTACGCCCTCTTTCTTTTCTTGGCAGCTTGAAACCGTTCTTTTCTTTCTGGCAGAGAAAGAAAAGAATGGGTTCAAAAAAGCGTTTCTTTGCGTGCGGAGGAAACCGGAAGGAGCGGGCGGACAGGGTCGTCCGCCCCTACGGGTGCGGCGTAGGACGCAAAGTTGTTCCGTATCCGTAGGATGTTGCCTGACCGCCATCATCAAGATAGCGTGCGGCGCGTAGTTGGACTACGTGAGGTGACCAGGGGCGGGCAAATAAGACCGGGAAAATGAGTTGTCACATGATGGCGGCACGGTAGAATGCTACGGTTTCGGAAGTTCTCTTTCTTTTCTTCACCGGGCGCGGCGGTTCTTTTCTTTCTCCAAAAGAGAAAGAAAAGAATGGGGGGCGCAAAACGTTCTGGCAGAGAAAGAAAAGAATGGGTTCAAAAAGCGTACCATTAGGTACAACGAAAGCCAGTGGCGCTGGTGACACTGCGGCTCATTCCAGCTCATCGAGGGTGAGCTGGAAGGCATCGAGGAAGTGCGCCATAAAATAGTCGAGACATGGCAGGTGCATCTGCTCCAGCGCCGCATAGGTCTGCTTGGCAGCGGATTCAAACTCGCGGTTGCCCGCCTTGAGCTCCTCGACGCACTTAATATAGGCGGAGAGCTTGTCCGCAGCCTTGACGATCTTTGCGACCTCCATGTCGGACTCATGGAGCAGCGGGCGGTAACTCTCCCGCAGCTCCTCGGGCAGAAGATTCAGCAGCTTATCGCAGCTCACGGCTTCGATCTGCTTATAGGCGGTTTTGATGTCCGGGTTATAATATTTGATCGGTGTGGGCAGATCTCCGGTGAGAATCTCCGACGCATCGTGGAACAGCGCGGCCGACGCACAGCGGTCGGGATCGGCAGGCTCGTGCAGAATGTCGCGCTGGATGAGCGCGAGACCGTGCGCCAGAACGGCGACCATATGGCTGTGCTCCTGAATATTCTCTTCAAACGTGTTGCGCATCAGTCCCCAGCGGCCGATATAGCGCATCCGGGAGATGAGGGCGAAAAAGCGGTGCTGCATGGCGGTTCCTCCTTTGGTTTCAGACCTATTTTAGCATGATAGGAACCGGTTGTAAATGCCGGGGAAAACGCACAAAACGGCGCGCTCTTTTTCGCTTTATTTTGTTAAAATGTCAAAATCCGCGTTTCCCTCTTGACAGGCAATAAAAACTGTGCTTTAATCCTGTTAAACTTGATAACCCCCAAATACGATGACGGAATGGACGCAAGTCCCATGTTCCTGTTGCAGCGATTCAGAGAGCCGGCGGTTGGTGTGAGCCGGTCAGGCGGCAGGTGCAGGTCTGGTTCCCGAGTAGGCTTTGCGAACGGCAACAAGTAGCACGGCACGGCTGGCCACGTTAGCGGCTATGGACTTGTTGGAGTCCGAGAGCGATCTTCCGCCGTGAGACGGAGGGTAAGCAGGGTGGTACCGCGAAAGAATTTTCGTCCCTGAAACCGAGAGGTTTCAGGGATTTTTTGCATCTTAGGAGGACGATATGAAACAGATTTCCATCACTGACGTCACGATCAAACAGGCCGGGAAAGCCGCCGGGTACAGCCTGAGCTTCCGCGAAAAAATCGAGCTGGCCAAGCTGCTTGACAAGCTCGGTGTAAATGTGATTGAGCTGCCGCCGGTTGCCAATCCGAAGATCGACAGCCTGCTCATCAAGTCCATCGCATCCGCCGTGCAGCAGAGCGCTGTCGCCGTGCCGGTCGGACTGTGCGCGGAGGGCGTTGCGCCGGTTTGGGCCGCGCTGTGCGAAGCGAAGCAGCCGCGGCTTCAGGTGGCTGCACCGGTAAGCGCGGTACAGATGGAATACTTGGCAGGCAAGAAGCCGGCGGCGATGCTGAATGCCATCACTGAGACGGTCGCAGCCTGCAAGTCGGTCTGTGCCGACGTGGAATTTTTGGCGGACGACGCCACGCGCGCCGACCCGACGTTCCTCTATGAAACGATTCAGGCCTCGATTGCGGCGGGCGCGACGGTTGTGACCGTATGCGACACGGCAGGGACGATGATGCCGGGCGAATTTGCAGCATTCCTCAACGCGATTTACCGGAATGTGCCGGAGATCGGCACTGTGACGCTCGGCGTGAGCTGCGCGGACACGCTGGCCATGGCCGATGCCTGCGCGATGGCCGCGATCAGCGAGGGCGTAGGTGAAGTGAAGGCCGCGGCGTACCGCGTGTCGACGGTCAGCACCGGCAATCTTGCGAAGCTGTTTGCCGCGAAGGGATCGGAATTCGGCATTGGCAGCACGTTGGCCATGACGCAGATGCACCGCCTGCTCGAGCAGGTCGCATGGATGTGCCAGACCGGGCGGAGCAAGACCTCGCCGTTTGACAACGGCGTGCAGGCCGAAGCCGACACGTTCCTCACGGCGCACGACAATCGCGAGGCCGTGATGAAGGCAGCAGCGGCGCTGGGATATGCGCTGTCGGAGGAGGACGGCGCGAAGGTCTACGAGGCGTTTTCGCGGATTGCGGCACGCAAGGAGACCGTTGGCCAGAAGGAGCTGGACGCAATCATCGCGTCAGCCGCGATGCAGGTGCCGCCGACGTACCGGCTCGATGCCTACGTTATCACAACCGGCAATACAATCAGCGCGACAGCACACATGAAGCTGACGAAAAACGGTGCGCCGATGGAGGGTGTGAGCCTGGGCGACGGGCCGATCGACGCGGCGTTCCTCGCTGTGGAGCAGATCACCGGCTGCCACTATGAGCTGGACGATTTCCAGATTCAGGCCGTGACCGAGGGGCGCGAGGCCATGGGCGAATCGGTGGTGAAGCTGCGCAGCAACGGCAAGCTCTACTCCGGCCGCGGCATTTCGACCGACATTGTCGGCGCGGCCATCCACGCGTACATCAGTGCGCTGAATAAGATCGTCTACGAGGAAGAAATCTGAAAGGAGCGCACACCATGAACGTATCATTTTCCACCCGCGGCTGGCAGGACAAACCATGGGAGACTTGGCTCGACTGGGCCGAAACGATGCGCTTCGGCGGCATTGAGCTATACAACGTGCAAAACTGCCCGCAGCTCACAGACCGGGGCGGCGCGCTGCACAAGTACGCAACCGCCGCAACCGTCCGCGCGCTGCGCGAGAAAAATATCCGCATCCCCTGTCTCGACTCGTCGTGCGATCTGACGGATGGGCAGAGTGCGGAGACCGTGCGCGGGCTGATCCGGCTGGCACACGAAATTCAGTGCCCGAACGTCTGCGCGGTGGCGCTGCGGGACGACGACGCGGCGGTGCACGCGGCACTGCGCGCGCTGATTCCGGAAGCGGAAGCGGCGGGCGTGACGATTTTGCTGAAAACGAGCGGCATCTTTGCGGATACCGCGCGGCTGCGCGCGGTGCTCGACGACTTTGCGTGCGATCAGCTCGGCGCGCTCTGGGATATGCACCACCCCTACCGCGACCACGGCGAGAGCGCCGACACGACGATTAAAAACCTCGGCGCGTATGTGCGCCATGTGCATCTGCGGGACTCGGAGGACGACGGCAGCTACGCGCTCATCGGCGAGGGCACACTGCCGGTAGAGCGCATGATGAAGGCGCTCTCGTCCATCGACTACGACGGCTTCCTCTCGATTGAATGGAAGCCGGAGTGGATGGAGGAGCTTGATGACCCGGAGGTCATCTTCCCGCACTTCGTGAACTACATGAACCGCTTCGACTCGCCGCGCGGCAAAAAGAAAACACTCTACGACAACCACGACCACACGGGCAAGTTTGTCTGGAAAAAGGACACGCTGATTAACGAGACGTTCCCGCAGGTGCTCGACCGGATGGTGGAGGAATTCCCCGATCAGTACGCGTTTAAGTATACGACGCTGGACTACACGCGCACGTATGAGCAGTTCCGCGACGACGTGGATGATTTTGCGCGGGCGCTGATCTCCCTCGGCGTGAAGCGCGGGAGCAAGGTTGCCATCTGGGCGACGAACGTGCCGGCATGGTATATCACCTTCTGGGCGGCGACGAAGATCGGCGCCATCCTCGTGACCGTCAATACGGCCTACAAAATCCACGAGGCGGAATATCTGCTGCGGCAGTCGGACACGCACACGCTGGTTATGATTGACCACTGCCTGGACTCGGACTACAAGACGATTATACAGACGCTCTGCCCGGAGCTTGCCGCAATCAAGCCCGGCGCGCCGCTGCACAGCCGCAAGCTGCCGTTTTTGCGCAACGTCATCACGGTCGGCTTTCAAATGCCCGGCTGCCTGACGTTTGACGCGGCGATGGATCGCGCGGAGCTGACGCCGCGCGAGGAGGTTGCGCGGATGGCCGCGCAGGTGCGGCCGGACGACGTATGCAATATGCAGTACACATCCGGCACGACCGGCTTCCCGAAGGGCGTGATGCTGACGCACTACAACGTCGTGAACGACGGCAAGTGCATCGGCGACCGGATGGATCTGTCCACAGCGGACCGCATGATGATTCAGGTGCCGATGTTCCACTGCTTCGGCATGGTGCTCTCCATGACGGCGAGCATGACGCACGGCGCGACGATGTGCCCGATGCCGTATTTCTCGGCAAAGGTGTCGCTGGCGTGCATCAACCAGGAGCATATCACGTGCTTCAACGGCGTGCCGACGATGTTCATTGCGATGTTCAACCACCCGGACTACCGCAAGACCGACTTTTCCTATATGCGCACGGGCATCATGGCCGGCTCCGGCTGCCCGCCCGAGCTGATGCGCCGCGCCGCACAGCCGGATGAGATGAATATGCGCGGAATTGTGAGCGTCTACGGCCAGACAGAGTCCGCTCCCGGCAGCACAATGACTGCATGGGACGACCCGCTCGAGATGCGGTGCAGCACGGTCGGCTATGCGTTCCCGCACATCGAATGCAAAATCGTCGACCCGGAGACCGGCGAGGAGGTCGGCGTGGGCGTGAACGGCGAGTTCTGCTCGCGCGGCTACAACACGATGAAGGGGTACTACAAGATGCCGGAGGCCACGGCGACGACCGTCGACCGCGAGGGCTGGCTCCATTCGGGCGACCTTGCGTGCCGCGACGAGGACGGCTGCTACCGCATTACAGGGCGGCTGAAGGACATGATTATCCGCGGCGGCGAGAACATCTACCCGAAGGAAATTGAGGAGTTTATCTACACGCACCCGGCGGTGAAGGATGTGCAGGTCATCGGCGTGCCGGACAGGAAGTACGGCGAGGAGATCATGGCGTGCATCGTGCTCAAGGAGCCTGGCAGCGTAACGGCAGAGGAAATGCTGGACTACATCAAGGCCAGCATGGCGCGGCATAAAGTGCCAAAATACATCGATTTTGTCGACGCATTCCCGATGAACGCAGCCGGGAAAATCCTGAAATACAAGATGCGCGAGGAAGCGACAAAGCGGCTCGGATTGCAGGACGCGGCCGGGATTGACACGGCCAAAACCACCGAGCAGATACAGAAGGAGCAGTGATAACCGTCATTCGTAAAATTTATACTTGACAGCCGAAACCGGCTGTGCTAGACTTGGGGCAAGTTCAAATCAAGAAAATGCTGTGACGGAGACGGTCGGACGGACTGCTTTCAGAGAGCCGGTGGTTGGTGAAAACCGGTAGCACGAACTCCTGTGACCTATCACTCCCGAGCAGAAGGCCCGAACACATCTGCAAGTAGACGCCTTCCGTTCGCCCGCGTTAAGGGATAGGGTTTGTTAGAACCTGAAGCGGCAGCTCGCGCAGCTGCAATTTGAGTGGTACCACGGGTATTGTAGAAATTACAAGCTCGCCTCAAGATCATTTCTTGAGGCGAGCTTTTTTGTTTTCCCGGCGGATCTTTTCCGGCAATACTGCGTTAGAAAAGGCTCGGCATATGCTCGATACGCCTTCGCCTTTTCACCTTGTTTGCCGAAAAATCTCACGCTGGGAGGAAGATAGTCTTTTCCGGCGATACGACGCTTCGGACAAGACTTGTCAGAAAACCGTGAGTTCAGAACTTGAGATTTGTAATTTGCACAGGAGGTTCCCATTATGATGCAGACCAACAAAACCACCGCCAATCCGCTGCTGGAGATCGCCCAGCGTATCCGCGAAATGCGCGAGATCGTCGGCTATACGACCGCCGAGATGGCCGAAAAAACCGAGGTCAGCGAGCAGCAGTATCTCCAATATGAGGCCGGACAGGCGGACTTCCCGTTTACGTTCATGCACAAGTGCGCGCTGGCGTTCGGCGTGGAGCTGACCGACCTGCTCGAAGGCCACAGCGCCAAGCTCTCGAGCTATACGGTCACACGGCGCGGCATGGGTCCGGTGACGGCCAGCGAGGACGGCATCACGATTCAGAATATGGCCGCGATGTTCCGCCAGAAGCTCGCAACCCCCTACTGGGTCACCTACCAGTATTCCAAGGAGCTGCAAGGGCAGCCGATCCACACCACGACGCACGCCGGACAGGAATTTGACCTCGTCGTCAAGGGCACGCTGCGGGTGCGCGTCGGCGAGCACGAGGAAGTGCTCCACGAGGGCGACAGCATCTTCTACAAGAGCTCCACGCCGCACGGCATGATCGCCGTGGACGGGCAGGACTGCGTGTTCCTCGCCATGATTATGGCAAGCAGCGAACAGGAGCAGGAATTCGCCGTGCGCACCCGGACGCTGGAGGAAGCACCGGAGCAACTGCTGCTGTGCGACAAGTTTGTGCACGCCGTGGAGAACGAGGACGGTTCGCTGAAGCGTCTGGAATTCCACAACGAGGACAAGTTCAACTTTGCATTTGACATTGTGGACGGCCTTGCCCGGCGCGACCCGGATAAGCTCGCGATGGTGCACGTCGCCAACGACATGACCGAACGGCGGTTCACGTTTAAGGACATCAAGGACGCGTCGAGCCAGGCGGCAAACTACTTCACCTCGCTCGGCATCCAGCGCGGTGACCGCGTGATGCTGGTGCTCAAGCGGCACTATCAGTTCTGGTTCGCGATCCTCGGCCTGCACAAGCTGGGCGCAATCGCCATTCCAGCGACAAACCAGCTCATGGAGCACGACTTCTCCTACCGCTTCCAGGCGGCGGGGGTGAGCGCGATCGTCTGTACCGCAGACGGCGACACGGCGCATCAGGTGGATGTGGCCGAGGCGGACGTCGGCAGGAAGCTGACGAAAATTCTCGTCGGCGGCAGCCGCGAGGGTTGGCACGACTTTGACAGCGAATACGGCCTGTTCTCCCGGCGCTACACGCGCACGGCGGACGCGCCCTGCGGCGACGACCCGATGCTGATGTTCTTCACGTCCGGCACATCCGGCTACCCGAAAATTGCAGCACACAACTATAAATATCCGCTTGGCCACTTTATCACCGCGAAATACTGGCATCAGGTCAATCCAGAAGGACTGCATCTGACCATCTCCGACACCGGCTGGGCCAAGAGTCTCTGGGGCAAGCTGTACGGCCAGTGGCTATGTGAAGCGGCGGTGTTCGTGTATGACTTCGACCGCTTTGACGCGGAGAAGATTCTGCCGATGTTTGCAAAATATCAGATCACGACGTTCTGTGCGCCGCCCACGATGTACCGGATGCTCATCAAGCAGGATCTCTCCCGCTTTGATTTGACATCCATCCAGCACGCCTCCATTGCCGGTGAGGCGCTCAATCCCGAGGTGTTCCGCCAGTTTGAAAAAGCAACCGGTCTGCGCATCATGGAAGGCTTCGGGCAGTCTGAGTCGACGCTCATCATCGGCAATCTGGCCGGCGACAGCCATAAAATCGGCTCGATGGGCAAGCCGGTTCCGCTCTACGACGTGCATCTGCTGGACAGCGACGGCCATGAAGCGGCGGCCGGTGACACCGGAGAGATCTGCATCAGCATTCAAAACGGCATTCCCTGCGGACTTGCCTATGAATATTACAACAGTCCGGAGGTCACGGCAAAAACGTGGCGCGACGGCTTCTATCACACGGGGGATCTCGCGTGGCGCGATGAGGACGGCTTCTACTGGTACGTCGGCCGCGCAGACGACGTCATCAAGTCGTCCGGCTACCGCATCGGGCCGTTCGAAATCGAGAACGTCATCATGGAGCTGCCGTATGTGCTTGAATGCGGCGTGTCGGCCGCGCCGGATGAAATCCGCGGGCAGGTCGTCAAGGCCAGCATCGTGCTCGTCAAGGGCACCGAGGGCACGGACGAGCTGAAAAAGGAAATCCAGAACTACGTCAAGCAGCATACGGCGCCGTATAAATATCCCCGTATCGTGGAATTCCGCGACGCTCTCCCAAAGACCACCAGCGGAAAAATTATTCGGAGCAAGCTGTAACCCATTTTTCTGTTCTCATAAGAGAAAAGAGAGAATTTTGCATCCCATTCTTTTCACCTCTTTTCGGAGTAAGGAAAGAATGGGTGCGCAAAGGAGGAATAGGCTATGACACACAAGCGGCTGACGCTGTTTGCCGGACACTACGGCAGCGGCAAGACGAATATCGCGCTGAACTACGCGCGGTGGCTCCGGCGGCAGGACGAGGACGTGACCGTGGCCGACCTCGACATTGTAAACCCCTACTTCCGGACAAAGGATTCGGAGGAGGAGCTGAAAAAAGAGGGCATCGGCCTGATTGTCTCGCCGTTCGCCAACTCCAATCTCGACGTGCCGGCGATGCCGAAGGAAACCTACGCGTTGATCGCTGAACGCGGCGAATGCGGTGTACTGGACATCGGCGGTGACGACCGCGGGGCGCTGGCGCTGGGGCGGTATGTGCCGGAAATTCTGGCCGAGGACAATTACGAGATGCTGTTCGTCATCAACCGGTCACGGCCGCTGACGCGGACGGCGGAGGATACCACAGCGGTGCTGCGGGAGATTGAATCGGCGTGCGGCCTGCCGTTCACGGCAATTGTCAACAACACAAACCTCGGACAGGCGACCGAAGCAGACGACGTGCTGGCAAGTATTCCCTACGCCGAGGACGTTTCCGGGATGACCGGACTGCCGATCAAGATGACCTGCTGCGCCGCGCCGCTCTATGACGCGCTCTGCGGCAGGATTCCCAATCTGTTCCCGCTTGAAATTCAACAACTATACTACCAATTACGATAAATGGAGGTGCGAAATGGCAAAACTGACATTTCAGGAAGAACTCTGCAAGGGCTGCGGCCTGTGCGTGAATGCGTGTCCGAAGGGACTGCTGACGCTGTCAAAAACGCGGCTCAACCAGAAGGGGCACGCGCCCGTTGAGCTGACGGACGAGAGCAAGTGCGTCGGCTGCGCGTTCTGCGCAACGATGTGTCCGGACTGTGTCATCAAGGTTGAAAAGTGAGGAGGACGAGACGATGCAGGAAAAAGTATTGATGAAGGGCAACGAAGCCATCGCGGAGGCCGCGATTCTGGCCGGCTGCCGCCACTATCTGGGGTATCCCATCACGCCGCAGACCGAGGTTGCGGCCTATATGGCGAAGAAAATGCCGAAAATCGGCGGAACGTTCTTGCAGGCGGAAAGCGAGATTGCGGCCATCAACATGGTCTATGGCGTGGCCTCGACTGGCAAGCGCGCAATGACCTCGTCCTCCAGCCCCGGTATTGCGCTCAAGTGCGAGGGCATTTCGTATCTCGCAGGCGCAGATCTGCCCGCCGTCATTGTCAACGTGCAGCGCGGCGGCCCCGGCCTTGGCGGAATTCAGCCGTCGCAGTCGGACTATTTCCTCGCCACGCGCGGCCCCGGCCACGGCGACTTCCACGTGCTGGTGCTCGCCCCTGCGTCCGTACAGGAGATGGCCGATTTGACCGGCAAGGCATTTGACCTCGCGGAAAAATACCGGATGCCGGCCATGCTGCTGGCCGACGGCACGATGGGTCAGATGATGGAGCCGGTGCAGCTCCCGGATCCGCGTGACCCGGACACCCACGAAAAGGAGTGGGCCGTGACCGGCACAAAGTGCCAGCGAAAGCACCATATCGTCAACTCGCTGTACTTAAGTCCCGCAGAGCTTGAGCGGCTGAACATCGAGCGCTTCGAGCGCTATGCCGAAATTGAAAAAAACGAGTGTATGTGGGAAGAATTCATGATGGAGGACGCCGAGATCTGCATCGTATCCTGCGGGATTACGGCGCGTGTCTCGCGCAACGCGATTGTGGAAGCGCGCAAACAGGGCATCAAGGTCGGTATGATCCGGCCGATTACGCTCTGGCCGTTCCCGAAGGCCGCGCTGCGCAAGGCCGCAGAGCAGGTAAAGCGCTTCGTGTGCGTAGAGCTGAATATGGGGCAGATGCGCGAGGATGTGCAGCTTGCCGTGGAGTGCAAGCGCCCGGTTGACCTCTGCTTCCGCGTGGGCGGCATGATTCCGTCGCCCGAGGAGGTTTTGAACGCAATCCGCAAGGCAAACGAAGGAGGGAACGAGTAATGGCTGTTGTATTTGAAAAACCGAAGGCGCTGACCGACGCCGTATTCCATTACTGCCCCGGCTGCACGCACGGCATTATCCATCGCCTGGTGGCAGAAGCGATCGACACGCTCGGCATTGAGGGACGGACGATCGGCATCGCACCGGTCGGCTGTTCGGTGCTGGCCTACGACTACTTCGCCTGCGACATGGTGGAGGCGTCGCATGGGCGTGCGCCCGCCGTGGCAACCGGCGTGAAGCGCTCGCTGCCGGACAACATTGTCTTTACCTATCAGGGCGACGGCGACCTCGCTTCCATCGGCCTGTGCGAGACCGTCTCCGCCGCGGCGCGCGGCGAGAACATCACGGTTATCTTCGTCAACAATGCGATCTACGGCATGACCGGCGGCCAGATGGCGCCGACTTCCCTGCCCGGCCAGATCACGCAGACCTCGCCCTATGGCCGCGACGTGAATACCTGCGGCTGGCCGATCCGTATCTGCGAGCTGCTGGCGACGCTCGAAGCGCCGGCCTATCTCGAGCGCGTGACCGTAAACAACGTGAAAAATGTCAAAAACGCCAAGCGCGCCATTGAAAAGGCGTTCCGCTATCAGGTGGAGGGCAAGGGTTTCTCTCTGATCGAGGTGCTCTCGTCCTGCCCGACGAACTGGGGACTGACGCCGCAGAAGGCGCTGGAGTGGATCGACGAGAAGATGATCCCCTACTATCCACTCGGCGTGTACCGCGACAAGGAGGGTTGAGCGATGGCTGAATTTCAAATCGTAATTGCAGGCTTCGGCGGACAGGGACTTCTGTTCTCCGGCAAGGTGCTGGCCTATGCGGGTCTGATTGAAGGGCGCGAGCTGAGCTGGCTGCCGTCCTACGGCCCGGAGATGCGCGGCGGCACGGCCAACTGCAACGTCATCCTCTCCGACGCACCGGTCGGCTCCCCGATTGTCAACGAGCCGAATGTGCTGATGGTTATGAATAACCCCTCGCTGGACAAATATGAAAACGCCGTTCAACCCGGCGGCAAGATTTTCCTCGATTCTGCGCTGATCGGCCGTAAGGTCGTGCGTACCGATGTCGAAGCCTACTACGTCCCGGCCACAAAGCTGGCCATGGAGATGGGCGCGCCGACGCTGGCAAACATGATTCTGCTGGGCGCGCTGATCGCAAAGACCGGCTGCGTGCAGGACTCGAGCCTTGCTGAGGCGCTGCACAAGGTCATCCCGGCGCGCAAGGCCGATCTGTTTGACCTGAATATGCAGGCGCTTCAGGTGGGAAAGGACTACAAGGCATGATTGTTTCCTGCTTGCAGATGGACATGGCCTTCGCCGCGCCGCAGGAGAATTTCCGCAAGGCGCGGCGGCTGGCGCTCGACGCGATGGCCGGAAACCCGGATGTCATCGTGCTCCCCGAGACGTGGAACACCGGATTTTTCCCGAAAGAAGATCTTTCCGAACTGGCCGACCATGACTGCGCGCAAGTCAAGCGGGAGTTCGGCGCGCTGGCAGCGGAGCTTGGGGTCAATATCGTAGCGGGCAGCGTTGCAAACGTGCGCGGCGGCCACATCTATAATACGGCGTGCGTCTTTGACCGCGAGGGCAAGCTCGTCGCCGAATATGACAAGACGCATCTGTTCTCCCCGATGGGTGAGCAGGACTATTTCACGCCTGGCTCGCGGCTGTGCCGCTTCCGGCTCGACGGGCGCGACTGCGCGCTTCTCATCTGCTACGACATCCGCTTCCCGGAGCTGGCGCGGACGCTGTGCGTGCAGGGTGTTGATCTGCTGTTTGTCGTCAGCCAGTGGCCGCGGGCGCGCATCAGCCATCTGCGGGCGCTGACTGTGGCGCGCGCCATTGAAAATCAGATGTTTGTGGTCTGCTGCAACTCCTGCGGCGACGCAGGCGATACGCGCTACGGCGGCTTCTCCGCAATCATCGACCCATGGGGCGAGACGCTGGCGCTGGCCGCGGAAAACGAACAAATTTTGACCGCGGAATGCGAGATGGACGTGCTGGGAGAAATCCGCAGCTCGATCAATGTGTTCCGCGACCGGAGGCCGGAGCTTTATCATATATAAAAATTGCCCCTTCTTTTCTCTCTTTTGAAGAAAGAAAAGAAGGGGGAGCGCGGAGCGGGCAGGCATCGTCCACCCACGAGATACATCGGAAACCTGACAAATTGAACAAGGAGGAACAAGCAATGGAATACACTTTCCCTGTGACGAGAACCACACATCCCAAGCCCCGGCCGGAGGACGAGACGAAGCTGGGCTTTGCCAAATATTTTACGGATCATATGTTTGTCATGGACTATGACGAGGGCCAGGGTTGGCACGACGGCCGCGTTGTGCCGCATGAGCCGTTCCTCATTGAGCCGGCATCGTGCGTGCTGCACTACGCGCAGATGATGTTTGAGGGTATGAAGGCCTACCGCACGCCGGACGGCGGCATTCAGATCTTCCGCCCGGACATGAACATCAAGCGCATGGCACGCACGAATGAACGGATGTGCATCCCGGAGCTGCCGGGTGATCTGTTCCTCGCGGCGGTCAAGGCGGTCATTGAAGCTGACCGCGACTGGGTTCCCTCCGCGCCGGGCACGGCAATGTATATCCGGCCGTTTATCTTCGGCGACGAGGTGTCGTTCTCGGTGCTGCCGGCCAAGCACTACAAGTTTATGATTATCCTGAGTCCGACCGGCTCTTACTACGCGGCAAACGACGGCGGCCTGTCCACAACGCGCATCTATGTGCAGGATAAGTACATCCGCGCGGCGCATGGCGGCACGGGATATGCCAAGGTCGGCGGCAACTACGGCGGCGGAATGCGCGCCAGCCAGGACGCGATGAAATATAACTGCAAAGATGTCCTGTGGCTCGACGCGGCGGAGCACAAGTATGTCGAGGAGATCGGCACGTCGAACGCGTTCTTCCGCATTGCGGACGAGGTTATCACCGCGCCGCTCGACTCCGGCACGATTCTGCCCGGCATTACGCGCGACTCGGTCATTCAACTGCTGAAAAAGTGGGGCGTGAAGGTCTCGGAGCGCAAGCTCTCGATCGATGACGTGGTCGCCGCCGCGAAGGACGGCAGCTTGCAGGAGATCTTCGCCAGCGGCACAGCAGCCGTCATCTCCCCGATCGGCTGGCTGAACGTGATGGGCACGGATGTGCAGGTTGCCGACGCCAAGGTCGGCCCCGTGGCGCAGAAGCTCTACGACACGCTCTATGGAATGCAGACCGGCACGGTAGCCGATGACATGGGCTGGACGTACCGGCTGCTGTAAGCTCTTTTCTTGACAAGTTTCGCGAAACACGCTACAATGTCCCCGAGGATTTCAGACGAAAGGACGGCGCGCAGCATGAACATCGGTATGGCTATGATGATGTGCAAGACCGTCTTTGGTGCGTTCTGAGATCTGCTCAAACGAACTTCCAAAGGCGGTCATGGGTGCGTTGTCCATGACCGCCTTTCTTTGTCTGACTGTGAAAAACGAGGAGGAACCCCTATGCCGATCAAAATTCCGAACGGTCTGCCGGCGGCGCAGACACTTGCAAGCGAGAATATCTTCGTGATGAACGAAACGCGCGCCAGCACGCAGGACATCCGTCCGCTTCAAATCCTCGTCCTGAATCTGATGCCGACAAAGATCGAAACGGAGACGCAGCTTTCACGGCTGCTCGGCAACACGCCGCTTCAGGTGGAACTGGAATTCATCCACACATCGAGCCACGAGTCCAAAAACACCTCGAAGGAGCACCTGTTCAAGTTTTATCAGGTGTTTGACCAGGTGAAAGACCGCAACTTCGACGGCATGGTCATCACCGGCGCACCGGTGGAGCAGATGCCGTTTGAGCAGGTGGAATACTGGCCGGAGCTGTGCCGGATTATGGAATGGAGCAAGACGCACGTCTATTCCACGTTCCACATCTGCTGGGGCGCGCAGGCCGGACTGTATTACCACTACGGCATCCGGAAATACGACCTGCCGGAGAAGCTGTTCGGCGTGTTCCCCCACACGGTTGAGCGGCGCAGCTCGATGCTGATGCGCGGGTTTGACGACACGTTTATGGTGCCGCATTCACGCCACACGACAATTCACCGCGACGAGGTAGAAGCCTGCGGCGAGCTGAAAATCCTCGCTTCGTCGGAGCAGGCTGGCATCTACGCGATGGCGACCGAGGGCGGACGCCAGATTTACATTACCGGCCATTCGGAATACGACGCCGGGACACTGCAAAAAGAGTATCTGCGTGACAAAAACGCGGGACTTCCGATTCATGTCCCCGACAACTATTTCCCGAATGACGACGATACGCAGCCGCCGCGCGTCACCTGGCGCAGCCACGCGAATCTGCTCTACCTCAACTGGCTGAACTACTTTGTCTATCAGGCAACGCCCTATGATCTGGATACGATGGAGCCGGTCTTTGCCGGTTTCTGAGCAGCGCTGCGGGAGCCGGTAAAACCGGTTCCCGCAATGCAGTTTCGAGACGTTGAAATTTGTGTCCGGGCAAAACCAGAAACCGCGGCGGGATTCTTTGCGTTTTTCCGGGAAGTGTAGTATACTGGATGCAACTATTTTTCCCAAGGAGGGTCGCTATGATCGAAGTTGAACTTTCAAACATCTGGAGCTGTGTGAGTTTGCCGAATCTGCTCTCGTCGGAAAAGGATCTGTTTGACGCGCATCTGCGCCTGCGGCGCAATCAGCCCGGCTTTGCCGACTTTCTCGGCTGGCTCGGCCAGTCTGACGCGGCGGTCGCGCGGACGATCGGCGCGGTGGAGCGTGCGGCGGACGCCATCCGCCGGCAGGCGCAGGTGCTTGTAGTCATCGGCCTTGGGGAAAGCTGGCTCGGTGCGCGGGCAGCCGCATCGATTCTTGCGCGCGGACGGCGCGAGGGGCAGCCTGCGCTGATCTTCGCCGGAGACCGGATGAGCTCTGAGGACTATCTGGCGCTGTTTGACCGGCTGGAGGGAAAGGACTTCTGTCTGCACCTCATCCTGCCGGAGCAGCCGGAGCCGGAGAGCGCGATTGCGTCCCGCGCGGTGCGCTGGATGATGGAGCGCCGCTATGGAAAAGACGCGAAAAACCGAATTTTTGTCTCCGCTCTGCCGGACGCGCCGATGGCAGTCATGGCCAAGGAGGAGGGATACACCTTCCTGCCCATGCCAACAGAGCTAGGCGGCGCAGTCAGCGCGCTGACCTCCGCCACCCTTCTGCCGCTGGCCGTGGCCGGAGTGGAGCCGCTTGCATTCTGGGAGGGCGCGGTCAGCGCTTACGGCGAATATGATCTGCGTGCATTTGAAAACCCGGTCTGGATGTACGCCGGGGCGCGCTACGCGCTGGCCAACCGCGGGCGGACAAGCGAGCTGCTGCTGACCAACGGCTCGCTTCAAAAGCTCGGCGCCTGGTGGCAGCAGACCGTGCTGCGGCGGACGTGTCGCGCGGGGATGGGCATTCTGCCCATGCCGCTGATGCTGCCGCAGAGCATCGACGCACTCGGCCCCATGCTGACCAGCGGCCGATACCCGGTGTTCCAGACCATGCTGCGCGCGAAAGCCGCGCCGCAGCAGCGGCTCCACGTGGAGATGGACTGGAAGGACTACGATGGACTCGGACACCTGACGGAGCAAACACTGGAGGACGTCGCTGCCGGGACGCTCGACGCCTTCGTCGACGCGCAGGCCGCGGCGGACGTGCCGCTCATCCTGCTCTCCTGCGACACACTCAACGCACAGCAGACCGGCGAGCTGCTCTATTTCTTTGAGCTGTCAAACGCGATCTGCGCGGCAGCGGCCGGTGTTGACCCGCTTGCCCCCCTGCCGGTGCGCGGCCAGCACACCGATTCATAAATTCTTTACCATTTTGGGAAAGACTGCACTTGTGTTTCCGTGGAAAAGCTGGTAGAATAAACAAAAGGCACAAAGGAGGAATGGCCTATGGTTAACATTATGATGGGACCGGAGGGTTCCGGCAAGACCAAAATGCTCATCAACGCGATCAACACCTCTGTGAAGAATGAGCGCGGCAGCATGGTCTGCATTGAAAACGGCGATGCGCTTCGCTTCGACGTCGATCATCGCGTCCGTCTGATTGACGCGAGTGAGTATACTTCGGGTAGTTATACGTTCCTGCGCGGGTTCATCAGCGGCCTGCACGCGGGTAATTTTGATATTTCGCATATCTTTGTCGACAATCTGTATAAAGTTGCGCGCAGCAAGGACCCGGTTGAGACGGAGAACTTCCTCGACTGGTGCAGCCTGTTCTCCGCAGAGCAGAGCGTGTCGTTCACGTTCACCATGCCCGGCGACCCGGCAGACGCGCCCGACTATATCACGCGCTTTATGGATTGAGCCATCTACTTCGCCCCGCAGCCATCCGCTGCGGGGCGTTTTTTGCCCGTGACAAATTCCCGCCCTGCTTCATACGATGAAGCGAAGGAGGGATCGGAGATGATTCCAATGGACGATCCGAAAACCCGGCAGGTTTGGAGCCGGGTGATGAATGTCCCCTGCCCGCAGGCAGATGAACAAAAGGACTCCGCGCCGCTGTCTGAAAAGCAGCTCGCAGCGCTGGCGCAGGACGAATGGCAGGACGCCGCAGCCTACCGCTCGCTTTTGCGCTGTGCGCCGAACTGCGCACAGGAAGCGCTTCGGCAGCTTGCGCAGGAGGAAACCTGCCACGCGCGGCAGCTTGCGGCGCTCTATTTTTTAGCCAGCGGCAAAAAGCTCTGCCCCGCGCCGACACGCCCGGTCTGCACCGCCTGCTTCAACGAAACGCTGCGGCAGCGCCATGCACAGGAGCTTGAAACGCAGAAGCGGTACTGCACGCTGGCGCAGCGCGGCGGAGAGCACGCGTGTATCTTCGAGCGCCTTGCGCAGGACGAAGGGCGGCACGCAAGGAAGCTTTTTGAGCTTTTGCAGCGTACATTGTAAAAACGGAATTCTTCGCTACACGAAATTGATCGGAGCCGTGGCACTCATCGACCCGTTTTGCCCCCCGATTCTTTTCTTTCTCAAAAAGGGAAAGAAAAGAATCGCCGCGCGCTATCTTGATGATGGCAGTCAGGCAACATCTTACGAATACGTCACTTCTTGTAGGGGCGGACGGCTCTGTCCGCCCTTACCGCACTAGGATTTCGCCGCAGACTCCTGCGAAACCATCTTTGCCTACTGCCGGGCGGACAGAGTCGTCCGCCCCGACAATTCTATCGTAAATTTTCCAAATTCCATTCGCCGCGGGTTCCAAATGCGTTTCCCGGAACCAAACTGTGACCCAGCGGAGCGGTTGTGGTTTGGAAAAGAACAGCAGTCCCGGCGTCGAATGACACCGGGACTGCTGAGACTGTCAAAAAACGATGAAATGCAGTTCCGCGACAGAGTAGCGGGGAAAGAGTGAAAGGGGCAACCCCTTTCGCGTTCAATTAAGCAGATTTTCAAACTTTTTAAGTTTGAAAAGCTGGACAGGCAGCGGGGCGAAAAGACTTTTTCGACACGCTGAGCAGTCCCGGCGTCGAATGACACCGGGACTGCTGCTATGGAAAGGGAATGGAAACTTGCGTATGTTACTTGTTCTTTGCTTCTTTATAAGAACTTGAGACAAACTGATTCAGCTTCTCGTAATCGTCCTGATCGATTTCGTTCAGGAACTCCAGCAGGCGTGCCTCGTCCTCGCGGCGGGACGCAAACAGCTCCAGGCTGTCACCGGCTTCGCCGAGCAGACGGCCAAGCGCAATATACTCGCTGAGGGAGCTTTTCAGGTTGAATACATCGCCTTCCGGACTCTTGAGGTATACATCGCCTTCACACTCGTGGATCACCTTGCGGAACTCTTCAACTTCCTTGATGTTTTTCAGTTTCATAGGAATACCTCCTTATTTTTCTTAGACATCTCTTAAAATCGAACTCAGTTTAGCGGAATTCTCAAAAAAACGCAAGAGGGATTGTGTACGAATCGCACAAAAACTATTTTCTATTTTTGTGCAAAAGGTACATAATTTTGATATTCCCGCAGCGCAACCGACCGGGTAACACTGCCCAGCGCCAAAAAATGCGCCGCTTCAAAGTCTATCGAATAATAGACGTTGCCGCCCTCCGTCCCCTCGATGCTCGTCCAGAAATCCAGCATCACGGAGGACAGTTCCTTGTCGCCATAGAGCTCATGGACGGCTGTGGTAGTAGCCTGACCGTAGCTGCTGGCGAAATATCCCACCCAGCGCTTGTTTTTGCGTTTGAGGTGGAACGTCATCCCGTCCAGCTCGTCATAGCCGGAGATGGTCAGCGTCCCGTCGAAGCGCGTGCCGCCGATGACGCTGCTCGTCAGCGTCCCCTCGAGCACGACGGTGCGCGGTTCGGCAAATGTCTCATCATCGACCGCATATTCCGTGGTCTCACCAGACCAAGAGACCGGTGTCTGGCTCGGGAGAAGCATGGCCACGACGATATTCAGCACCAGCATGACAAGTGCAAAGCCAAAGATAAATTTACGGTTGCGGGAGAACCAGTTTTCGTCTCGATTGTTCATGGGTAGCTCCTTTCAGGCAAAAAATTCAGAAATTATTCAGATTTAACCCCTTGCATCGTTTTTATGACGCTGGTATACTGATGACAGTTCCATAAAAATTTAGAAACAAAAAGGTTACAGATTTTGAGGATTGGAGGACTGCCATGGTCAAATAACCGCAGCCATTGCTTTTTACACAACCAACCAGTGCAGACGCGCTTGCCGCGTCTGCATTTTTTACGGTTCAGTCCCAGAGTCCGGGCGTATAGGTGCCGTCCTGCTCCATACGGGCAATCGCCGCCTGTACGGAGGCCAAGTCCTCATGGTAGGTCACGCCGTACCACGTCTCGCTGCACGGCAGCACGCGCACCTTCACCGTGCCGGCCTGAAGCTGCGCATTGACAACGAACGGCAGATAAAACTCACATTTCATCGGGTTTTCCGGGACTTCCTTCCGGTAGAACGCCGGGAAGCGCGCCCAGAGCTCATCCATCATCCGCGGCGTAAACCCCCAGAAGTTCATGGATACAACGCTCTTGCCGGACAGCGGATAGAACGTCTCGCCATCCTCAGTATAGGCGGCATCCTCCCCGCGTTTGAAGATTTTCGTGCGTTCCACGACATCCTGCAAATAGCCGTCCTGCACATCGCAGATGCCGCGGGCAACCGAGCCGAATTCGGTGACGGTATTTTTCAGATGATAGCCGACCATGGCGTAGCAATCGGGATCTTCATTCTGCTTTAAAAACTGATACATAGCCGCAAAAGCGCCCGCGCCATAGAAATCATCGGAGTTGAGCACCGCAAATGGCCCATCCAGCACGTCGCGGCAGCACATAACCGCGTGCCCTGTGCCCCACGGCTTGACGCGGCCGTCCGGTACAGAAAGTCCCTCCGGCAAATTGGTAAGCTCCTGATAGACATAGTAAGTTTCAAAATACGGCTCCACACGTCTGCCGATGGTCTCGTGGAACGTCTGCTCATGCTCCCGCTTGATGATAAAGACCACCTTGCGGAACCCGGCGCGCCATGCGTCCCGCAAGGAAAAATCGATGATAAAATGCCCGGCGTCATCCACCGGCGTCATCTGTTTGAGTCCGCCAAAGCGGCTGCCCATTCCGGCAGCCATGATGACCAGCGTCGGTTCACGATTCATACGATCGTCCTCCATTTCATGATCTTCTGTCCCTATTGTACCGGCCTTCAGCAGAAAAAGCAAGTGTCCCGCCGGTCGCTAAGTCATTGAACTTTATCTTTTGATTTTGTTGACTGTTCACGCGAATCATGCTATATTAGCCATACTTTACAAGAGGGTGAATGAATGGGAATCGTTGAACTATTGCTGCTCGCGGTGGGGTTGTCGATGGACGCCTTCGCCGTTTCTGTCTGTAAGGGACTTTCCACGCGAAAACTGACGTGGAAACACTACCTGACCATCGGACTGTGGTTCGGCGGATTTCAGGCATTGATGCCGACAATCGGCTACTTCCTCGGCTCGACATTTGAGTCTTATATCACATCAGTCGACCACTGGATCGCCTTTGTGC